>DATGCC010000834.1:0-2400 GCA_035312345.1 Rhodothermales bacterium | reverse complement strand
TGTCGAGCAGGCTAAAGAGGCGGCTGCCATCGACGGTGGATTCGGAACTGCCCAGCATCATGAAGCGCTCCGGCAGCAGCGCGTAGTGAAACAAGGCGAAGACTTCTTTCTGGACCTCTCGGTTAAAATAAATCAACAGGTTGCGGCAACTGATGAGGTCGAGTTTCGAGAAGGGCGGGTCCTTGATGAGATTGTGGACGGCAAAGAGCACCATCTCGCGGACCTGCTTCTTGACCTGATAGCCTTCGCGGTGCTCCGAGAAAAAACGCTCCAACCGTTCTGGCGAGACATCGGCGGCGATGTTCTCCGGGTAGATGCCTTCGCGGGCATACGCAATGGCGTCTTCGTCAATGTCGGTGGCGAAGATATGGAAGTTGGGCGACTCGTTGAGGGTGGCGGCATATTCGCAGAGCAGGATGGCGATGGAATAGGCTTCCTCGCCCGTCGCGCAGCCGGGCACCCACACCCGGATCTGATCTTTCTCGGTTTTGCCCTCGAAGAGTTGCGGGATGACTTTGTTCTCCAACACATCAAACGCGTCGGGGTCGCGAAAGAAGTTGGTGACGCTGATCAGAAAATCTTTGAAGAGCGCCTCGGTCTCGCTGCCGTTATTGCGCAGTTGACGAAGATACGTAGACAGGTCCTCAATCTGATTGACTTGCAACCGCCGCCCGATCCGCCGCAGGATAGTAGAGCGTTTGTAGTTGCTGAAGTCGTGGCCCGTTTTGGCGCGCAACTGCATGAAAATCCGTTGCAACGCTTCCGATTCGCCATCGGGCAAGTCTTCGACCTCGTCGGGCAGTTGAATCTGTGAGGCCGTGTTTTGGTAGGCGGCGAGCTTCTCGGCCAGTTCGCGGACGGGCAGCACCAGATCTACCAGCCCGGTAGCTACGGCGCTGCGCGGCATCCCGTCGTACTCAGCCTCGCCGGGATCCTGTGCCATCGTCACTCCTCCGCGCTCCTTGATGGCTTTCAGGCCCAGCGTCCCGTCCGAGCCGGTGCCGGAGAGGATAATGCAGACGGCGTTTTCGCCCTGGTCATCGGCCAGCGAGCGGAAGAAGAGGTCAATGGGCGCACGGTGCCCGCGTTTCTTGGTCGGCTCGGTGAGGCGGAGCGTGGCCTTTTCGATCGTCAGGCTGGTACCCGGAGGGATGACGTAGACGTGGTTCGGCTCGACCTCTGTGCCATCTTCGACCTGCCGCACCTCCATGGAGGTGCTGTTCTGCAACAATTCCGCCAGTTCGCTTTCGTGGTTGGGGTCCAGGTGCTGCACCAGCACGAAGGCCATCCCCGAATTTGCAGGTAGCGCGTCGAAAAAATCGCCAAACGTGCGCAACCCACCCGCTGATGCGCCGATGCCCACTACAGGAAAAGCGGCGGTGGGCTGGCCGTTCTCAGAGGCAACTTCCTGTGTTTCCTCCTTATTTGGTGCAGTACTCATGATCCCAAAAAGACTACTGATTTACGTAGGGTTCTCCCGTCCACACGTATCTCGACCTCCTTTGGAGGTTTGTGGGGGTGGAATGTAAGTAAAAATAAGAAGTGCTCTAGCAATCTTTTGGGAATCTCTTGGCTTTCTCATTGTACGTGACGCGCCCCTGCAACCATTAACTTTCCGGTAGTGCACCGAAAGAGTTATGCTGCATCCTCGGCCTTCATGGGTGTGGTGATGATGATGCGGGTACCGCCGCCCGGCACCGAGTCGATGGTCAGGTGTCCGCCGAAGATGTCCAGTCGCTCCTGGATGCTGGCGAGGCCAAAGCCGGTTCCCTCCACCGTTCCGGTCATTTTTTCATCGGGATTGAAGCCCTGGCCCTCGTCCGATACCGTAATAATAAGTTGATGGTCTACAGTGCGGATGTCGATGTGGGCCTGGTTTACCTCGGTGTGCTTGACGATGTTGAACAGCAGTTCGCGCACCATTTGATAGAGCATGATGTGCTGGTCCTCACTGGGGGCCTGGCTGGAGCCCTCGGCATGGACGGTAACCTCCAGGTTGTGGACCTGCTCCATCCGCACGGCCAGCCATTGCAGCGCTTCGGCGAGGCCCTCGCCCTGCAGCACGGGGGGGCTGAGTTCTACGGTGAGCGAGCGCGTGGTGTCGATGGCCTGGTCGAGGATCTCGTCCATCTGATCCAGAAAGCGTTTTTGCTTCGCCGGGTCGTTGCGCTTTCGCAGTTGCTGGACGGCCATGTCAAGACCGTAGAGCATCTGCTGGATATCATCATGGAGGATCTGCGCGATGCGGCGGCGTTCGTGTTGCTCGGCGAGGGTCAGCGAGGCTGTCAGCGAGCGCACCTGCTCGGTACGGATGCGTACCCGTTCTTCCAGCGTCGTGTTCAGGCGTTTGATTTCTTCTTCGGCCCTAACCTGGTCGTCAATGTCGGTGACGGTGCCAAA
>DATGCC010000833.1:0-6895 GCA_035312345.1 Rhodothermales bacterium | reverse complement strand
TTGAGGAATTCAAACAAATTATCTTGCTTGGCCCGCCGCATCAGCTTGAGGACGGCCTCGCTGATCTGCTGATACAGGATGTCGTTCGATCCTTCAAAGATCTGGAACGGGCGGCTATCCACCGTCGAGCGCCCGGCGATGTGGTTGAGTTGGTAGCCCTTCGCGCCGGTAAGCTGAAGCAGCGACTGCGCCGCACTCTGCATCAGGTCCGTCACGACTGTCTTGATGGCATTGGCTTCGAGGCCATGCTTCGAGAGGTCGTTTTTGACGTCGGCGTGTTCGCTGCTGTAGGTACACATCGCCGAGCAGATGGTAAACGACGCCTGAAGCCGGGCGATGCGTTGCTGCACCTGGTCGTAGTCGAAGAGTGGGATATTGCCCACGAGCCGTTCCTTGCAGTGGGCCAGCGCTTCGTCCAGCATGCGTTTCAGGAAGCCCATGCCCATGCCAGGGAACTGCATCCGGCTGCGGTGCAGCAGGTCCAGCATCATCTTGATGCCGGTCGACTTTGGTTCAAGCTTCTGCGTCTTTGGCACGTGCACATCAATGTGGTTGCGTCCGTAGGGAATCATGTAGAGGCCCAGGTTATTGAAATATTCCTTCACCTCGATGTGCTGCCCCGGCGCATTTACATCGCAGACGAAAAAGTCGATGTCGCGCTTGAGGTTGCCGTCGTCGCCGCGTTCGCGGGCGGTGAGGAGCCAGAAGTCGGCCCAGCCCGTGAGGCCGCCCCAGTGCTTGATACCCTGGATGTGGTAGTGCCCGTCCTGCTCGGTGTAGGCTGTCTGCATGCTGAGGGCGTCGGAGCCATAGTCCGGCTCGGTGATCATCAGCCCGCCCATGTGCTTGTCGCGCAGAAACCTGGTAAAGATCGGCAGCTTGATGTCCTCCTGCCCGTATTTTGCCACTGGCTGCAAGAACAGCGCCCAGTTGATCCCAAACGTCAGCGAGAGCGCCAGCGACTCGTACGACGAAGCCGCCAGCACGGCCAGCCCTTCCTTGATGTGCCCACCGCGTCCGCCATATTCGGTGGGGATGTACACGGCAAGCGGGTCGCAGGAGCGGATCTCGCGCATCACAAATGGCGGCATCCCACGCTGGAGGGCCATCTCGTCCGCATCGGCACGCCCATGAAAAACGTGCTTCAACTTTTGCCGGTAGGTTTCCAGGAATTCTGAGAACGCGGTTAAGGGAGAAGGCATGTCGGATACGCCATTGGTGACAGGATCCGTGGTGGGTGCTAAGAGATCGCTCACGATACGGTACGGGCTGGCTGCGGGAAAGGAAGCAGGTACTTAAAAGTTAAGAACGTAACGAAACACGTTTTTGGGGATGATTACGTTCCGAAAACGCAGTATTCCAGCCCAATATAGCAAAAGCCACGCTAATCGCAGCAGGGAAGCGCTCGGTATAGCACCCGGAAACGATCTTCACACAAATTGAGCGCAAGCGTGAGCACAGGGTGCTGGATTGGATGTTAGAATAAAGATGGCAGGATGAGTCTAGGCCCTTTGTTTCATAGGTGCTTAGGCTCTCAGATTCCTAGACTCCCCAAACAAGGTGCCGCGCATGAGCGATTTTATGTTTGCCCGCTCGCAGATGGCGATGTCGCTGGCATTCCACATCATCTTTGCCGTGGTGGGCATCGGAATGCCGTTGCTGATGGCCATGTCGGAGGGGCTGTACCTGCGTACCAAGAAGGCGATTTATCTGGATCTGAGCAAGCGCTGGGCGAAAGGCACGGCCATTTTGTTTGCCGTCGGCGCGGTGTCGGGCACGGTGCTTTCGTTCGAGTTAGGGCTGCTGTGGCCGGGCTTTATGGAGTATGCAGGCGGCATTATCGGGATGCCGTTCTCGCTGGAAGGCTTTGCCTTTTTCACCGAAGCGATTTTTCTGGGCATCTATCTCTACGGCTGGGATCGCATTCCGCCGCTGGCACACTGGCTCTCCGGCATCATGGTGGCGATTAGCGGGATGCTGTCGGGTGTCTTCGTGGTGACGGCCAACGCCTGGATGAACGCGCCCACCGGTTTCGACATCGTGGATGGCAAAGTCGTCAACATCGACCCGATAGCGGCGATGCTGAACCCGGCGGCGTTGCAGCAGGTGGTCCACATGACGTTGGCCGCCTACGTGGCGACGGGCTTTGCGGTGGCGGGCATCCATGCCTTTTTCCTCCTGCGCGACCGCACCAGCACGTTTCATCGTCGGGCGATGGGCGTGGCGCTAGCCCTGGCGCTCGTGTCGATTCCCTTGCAAATCGTAAGCGGCGATCTGATCGCCAAGATGGTTGCCGAGCGCCAGCCCGCCAAGTTTGCTGCGATGGAAGGCCACTATCGCACCGAGCGCGGCGCTCCCATCATCATTGGTGGCATCCCGGACGATGAGGCGATGGAGACGAAATACGCCATCAAGATCCCCTACGGCCTCAGCTTCCTCGCTCACGGCGATCCCAACGCCGAAGTCACCGGTCTCGAAGACATCCCCCGCGACGAGTGGCCTAACACGAAGGTCGTCCACTGGGCGTTCGACATCATGGTGGGCACGGGTTTCCTCATGTTGTTCATCGCGCTCTGGGCGGCGTGGCGCTGGTGGCGGTTGAAACGGCTGCCGGACGACATATGGCTGTTGCGGGCCCTGGTCTTTGCCGGGCCGCTTGGCTTCATCGCCATCGAGGCAGGCTGGTTCGTGACGGAGGTGGGGCGGCAGCCGTGGATCATCTATCAGGTGATGCGCACCGAAGAGGCCGTCACGCCGATGCCGGGGCTGGTGGTGCCGTTCACGACGTTTACGCTGCTCTATCTGAGCCTCTCGGTCATTCTTGTTTTCTTGCTCAAGCGGCAGTTCGTCGAAACCGATCCGGTAGACGAACCGGCGGAGGTGGCGGATGGGGTTTGAAGTCATCCTGGCCTATGTCATGCTCGCTGCGCTCATTCTTTATGCGCTCACGGGCGGTGCCGATTATGGCGGCGGTATGTGGGATCTGCTCGCTTTCGGCCCGCGTGCCCGTCGCCAGCGCGAGGTGATTGCTGAGGCCATTGGGCCGATCTGGGAGGCCAACCACGTCTGGCTCATTCTCGTCATCGTGCTCATCTTCACCGCGTTTCCGCCCGCCTTCGGCCTCATTATGACGGCGCTGCATATTCCGATGAGCCTTATTCTGGTTGGGATCGTGCTGCGTGGCGCGTCGTTCGTCTTTCGCAAATACGACACCCAGCGCGACACCGTTCATCGGCGCTGGAGCCGGGTCTTCGGCATCGCCAGTTTCCTGACGCCGTTCTTTCTCGGTCTGTGCCTGGGAGCTATTGCGTCGGGCGAGATTCGTGTGGCCGATGGCGTCGTGATGAGCGGGTTCTTTGCCGGTTGGACCAGTCCATTTGCCATCGCGTGTGGTCTGTTTACGCAGGGTCTCTTTGCTTTTCTGGCAGCAACCTATCTCACCGTCGATGCCAAAGATCTGCCCGAGATCCAGGAGGATTTCCGGTTGCGGGCGTTGTTGTCGGGCGTCTCGCTGGCTCCGGCAGCGGCATTGGTGTTCGTGCTGTCGCATAGCGGAGCTCCCGTCATTTTTTCCGGGCTGGTGGAGTGGTGGGCCATTCTGTTGCAGGGAGCCACCAGCGTTTGTGCCGTGGGGGCCCTCGCCTCGCTCTGGATGCGACACTTTCGCTGGGCGCGGGTCGCCGCCGCCGGACAGGTTACGCTGATTCTGCTGGGCTGGGGGCTGGCGCAGTATCCGTATCTCGTGGTGCCGGATCTTACTTTTGCGGGCGCGGCTACCGATGCCTCTACCTTGCGACTGCTTGTCTGGACGTTGGCGATCGGGGCCATTGTGTTGTTTCCGTCGTTTGGGTACCTTTTCCACATTTTCAAGCGGTCGGAAGCCAAGTTGGAACAAGGTGAGTAAAGCAGGGCTTCTTAATTTTTTCTAGCTGTGTGGACGGACACGTGGGTCGTCCCTACGGGTGCTTGGATTGAGGGGTAACACCAACTCCACCATTTCCCAGTCTCCTTTCTTCCTTTCCCTGGCTACTCGTTTCCCTGTAACGTCTCTGTTCCAAACCAGACGTGCGCCAACTCAGGGCGACCTTCTGCCTACGTGGGTGGTTTCAGGCTCAACGCAATCATGCTCTCTGGGAGAATAACACGATGACCTATAAATACCTGGGTACCTTCATTGTGCTTGCCGTCTTGCTGGTGGCTGGCTGCCGTTCGGATACGTATGGCACCGATGATGCGCATACGGCGGATTCCGTGGACGCGCCAGCGCGTAACACGTCCGTTGATGCCTCGCCGTATGGTGGCGTTGATACCCTCAGCCGCGAGGCGCTCGAACGGGACCGCTACGACGATAGCTGGCGCACTTTTGCTGAAGAAGAGTTTGCCTATGAGGAGATGCCCACTCCTGACAGTCCTGCTCTCGACGCTGCTCGTACACAACGATCCGCTATGGCAGAGATGACGCTTCGCATCGACACGACGGAGAACGACGAGACGTGGGATGACATCACGCCTGACGCCGTCAACGGCGACAGTATCCATCTGCCGCTCTCCGGTGAGGTCGAAGGGCCGTCGGTGCTGCGCGTGCAGATCCTGCTGGACAAGGTTCATTTCTCGCCCGGCATTATTGATGGACGCTGGGGCAAGAACACCGAGAAAGCCGTTTACTGGCTCCAGCGGCGCGAAGGACTCGCAGCCACCGGCACGATCGATTCGACGACGCTGCACCTGCTGATGAGTTTGGCGAATGTGCCGGACCGCTTCGCCGTGGAATACACTTTGACAGAAGACGACGTAGCCGGGCCGTTTGTCGAAATCCCCGGCGACATCTACGAGAAAGCCGAACTCGACGCGATGGGCTACGAGTCGCTCACCGAAAAACTGAGCGAGCAGTTTCACGCCACACCGGATCTACTGGCACAACTCAATCCAGATGTCATGCTGGATTCGCTCAAAGCAGGCGATGTGCTGATGGTGCCCGACGTTGGTTCGCTGGATGACAGCGCTGTGGGCGAGGTTGCGCAGATTGTGGTATCGGGCAGCGGCTTCTACGTCCACGCCGAAGATTCGACAGGGCGCATTCTGTACCACTTTCCTTCTACCCTCGGCTCCTCCTATGATCCGTCGCCGGAGGGTGATTTCGAGATCAACTCGATCACCGAAGATCCGTGGTGGCATTACCAGCCGGACATTCTGGAAAGCGTGCCGGATGATCAGCCCGATGCCCGCATTCCACCCGGCCCCAACAATGCCGTCGGCGTCATCTGGATTGATCTGTCTGAGCCGCACTTCGGCATCCACGGCACCAGTGCGCCCGAGACCATCGGTTATGTGACCTCGGCAGGCTGCGTGCGTCTCACCAACTGGGACGCGCTGTTTCTGGGTCGACACCTCGAAGAAGGCATTCCCGTCCGCTTCACCGGCACACGGACCCGGCAAGCTGGTGGATAGATAATTTATCGCCACCCTTAATCTTCGGCATCCGTAGGGACGGACCCATGGGTCCGTCCGCAAGCCATGCGGCCATCCGAAATGCGTTCTTCCCTATCATTTCCCGCCTAGCAGCGGATAAGGATTGATCGATTCGCCATCCCAGAAATTCTTGGGATCGTCGGTGGTCCAGATGGCGAAGTGGAGATGGTGATTGCCCGGCACCGCGTTGCCGGTGTCGCCTACGTAACCGATCACCGCGCCCTGCTTGGCAAAGACGCCTGCTCTGACGCCCTCGGCATAACCATCAAGATGCGCGTAGTAGTAGACGGTGCGGTCGTCGGGGGCGAGCTGATAGAGCGTAATGCCGCCATGCTCGCTGTCGAAGAGCCGCACAATTTTGCCGTCCGCCGCCGCCAGCACAGGGGTGCGGTGCGGCGCGATGATGTCGATAGCATCGTGCGTACGGCTTTGCGAACGGGCGTCCTCGAAGGTGTCAAGCAGGTCGTCCGGCTGGATCCCGGCCACAGGAATAATAAGACCGGACGGCAGGCGCTGCGGTGGCTCGAAAACGGAAGTGTCGTCAGGAAGCTCAACGGGGGGAAGTGGTTCTTGCGCAACGTCGTCGGAGTCTGCGGGTACTTCCTCGTCAGGAATATCCGGGATGGAAGGCGGAAGCGGGGTGGGCTCAGTTGGTTCGTCGGTGGTGGGCGGTGCTACGCTCGCGCTGTCTTCGATGGTTTCTGATTCCGAGGTGAATCGCTCTTCGAGCCCCGGCCAGTAGCCACCTACCCAAAGCGCAATAGCAATGCCTCCGAGGAAGGCCAGGACGATAAGTAGGATGCGAAGGGCTTTCATGGCAGGATGTGGTGATACAGCGGTGTTGCGTGTTGCGTGAAGTGCTTTGCCGAAATCTTCTGTAGCAACTCAAAACACGCAATACGAATCACGCAACAGCAGGATACCTTTTTGACGGCAGCGATGCTGAAATAATCTCGCTACGCACGGTCATCATGTAGCCACACGGTGCTTTTTTCGATCGCATCGCGCACAAGATCAGGACGGGCACGACCGGGGAATCCGTCCACCTGATACGCGGCCAGTGCCTCGTTGGGTGCGGGTGATGCCATGGTAGCTACTTGTCTGGCTGCTTCCCGGTACGCGTCGCGGAACGGAACGCCCTCGCGCACCTGTTCGAGGGCGGAGGCCGTAGCGAAGAGTTCGGGCGTGGCGGCGGCCTGCATCGCCTCGCGGCGGAAGCGGACGCCCGGCAGCAGGTGCAGCATCGCCGTGAGCAGGTCTTGCGACAGCAGCACGCTACGCATGACGGCTTCTTTGGTGAGTTGGAGGTCGCGGTGGTAGCCAGAGGGCAGGTTGGCGGGCAGCGTCAGCAGCACCTGCATCTCGGCCAGCAGCCGGTGGTAGGTGGCCCGCGCCAGTTCGAGCACATCGGGATTCTGCTTCTGCG
>DATGCC010000832.1:0-3448 GCA_035312345.1 Rhodothermales bacterium | reverse complement strand
CCTGACCTCGCTGCTGATCCCGAACTCTACGGCGAATGTCTCGGTGGGGCGCTCTACATCGAAGACTTCCGCCGGATGCTGCGCGACCTTGGCTGCCTCGACTACCGCACCGTCACCAGCCGCCGCATCGCGATTGACAATGAAGATTTGCAGGTGCGCGTGGGCAATATTCAATTCTATTCGATGACCATCCGCGCCTTCAAGCTGCCCGACAGCGTAGAGGATATCTGCGAAGACTACGGACAGGTCGCGTACTACAAGGGTACCATTCCCGAAGCCCCCCACAGCTTCGTGCTAGACGACCACCACGTTTTCGAGACAGGCCGCCCGATGCTCGTCTGCGGCAATACGGCGGCAATGGTTTCAGAAACGCGCTATGGCACGCACTTCTGCGTCGTCGGCGACCGGAGCATGCATTACGGTGCCTTCGACTGCGCACCGGCTGCGGAAACCACTGAGAATACGACTTTGGGCGGGTGCTGCTAAACTTCTTGCGCTTGATCATTGGTAGTGCGGTCATTAGCGCCTGCGGCGCGTCATTGGTCATTGGAAGCATTGTGCTCATCAATGACCAATGACGCGAGCAACGCGAGCCAATGATATGTGCGTAGCACATCAATGACCGCGTAGCCAATAACGTGAGCGACAGCGAACCAGCCCAGAAACCCCCGGCGATACCTCTCGTACCATCGCGGAACGATGTCCGTTTGGCTCTTTCCGATGTACGAACCATGATGCGCACCGCTGTTCTCTTGCTCTCGCTGATCACCTTTTTTGGGTGCAACAACAACGCTCGTTCGCAAGAACAAAACAATACCGACCCGGCTCCCCAGCGCGTTGAGGATACCCCTAACGACCTCGGCCAATCGATCCAGCGTAGCCGCCAGACGGCCATCACCCGCGCCGTCGAGGCTGCGACACCGGCCATCGTCAGTATCAACGTCATTGAGGTGCAACGCGTGCAGGTGCGTGATCCGCTCTCGGATTTCTTCTCTGATCCCTTCTTCGAGCAGTTCTTCGGACAGCGCCGCTCGCGGATCCAGGAGCGACAGGTGCAGAGCCTCGGCTCCGGCTTCGTCATCTCGCCCGATGGCTACATCGTGACCAACGACCATGTGGCCGGGCACGCAACCAAGATCAGCGTGTCGTTTCCCGATGGCAAAACCCTGGAAGGCCGCCTCGTCGGCACCGATCAGGCATCGGACCTGTCGCTAATTAAAGTAGAATCGGACCAGCCGCTACCGTACCTCGCCTTTGCCGAAGAAGATCAGCCTATCGTAGGCGAATGGGTCATCGCGCTGGGCAACCCATTTGGGCTTTTTGAAGCCGCTGAGCCGTCGGTTACGGTCGGCGTCGTCAGCGCGACGGGCCGTGATCTCTCGATCAGCCGCGACAACCGCATCTACCGCGAGATGATCCAGACCGATGCGTCCATCAACCGGGGCAACTCGGGCGGACCGCTCGTCAATGCGCTCGGCGAAGTCATCGGCGTCAACACGGCCATCTACAGCCAGTCGGGCGGCTCGGTGGGCATCGGCTTTGCGGTGCCCAGCGGCAAAGCACGGCGCATTCTGGACGAATTGCGCAAACATGGCGAAGTAGATCGCTCGTACTACACGGGCCTGCAAGGACGCGACATGACCCCGCGCATTGCTACAGCGCTCGGTATGGAAGAACCCTATGGCGTCTTTGTACAGGACGTAGAACCCGGCTCGCCCGCCGACGAAGCCGGTTTTCTGCCATACGATGTCATCATCATGCTTGAAGATGAGCCGGTCGAAGAGGCGAAAGATTACCTGGCGCGGCTCTACGACTTCCGCCCCGGCGATCAGTTGCACGTCGTCGTGTTGCGGCAGGGTGAAGAAGTAGAACTGGAGATGCTGATCGGGCGGCTGGAAGGATGAGTCGATTGGGGATTTTTGATTTTCTTTTTTCGATTGGCACGGGCGGATTGCGGCATTTGGTTTATGTATTTTTCGTGCTGACGCTGGCGGGGTGTTTGCCGTCGTCGTGCAGGCGCGTGGACTCACGGGCGGTGGCTCCGGCGGATTCGCTGTCGCGCCAGTTGGCCGAGCAGCTTACGCCAGACACTTTGCAGCTTGTGTGGTCAGCAACGGGTTCGGCCGAGGCTGCGATGGAATATCCGCGTACGGTGCGGTTCGGGCCAGCAAATCGGCTATACGTCAGCGATGCGCAGCGCAACAGCGTGTTTGCCTTTGCCAAAGATGGCACCTGGCTCGAAGAAATCACCTGGGACAGCGTGGCAGTGCCCTACCTCGCCGGACTGCGTGGCGACACCCTCGTGGTCTTCAACCCCGAAAACCGCCGCCTGGATTTTGTGCTGAACGGCACGGCTGTCCGTAGCCTGCACACGCCGCCGGAGGTACCCCGAGGCCCGCTGCACTACGCGGCGGCTACCGATTCGGCGCTCTACTACAAAGTCGTCGGCGATGAATTTGAAGGCTATCTCGCCCGGCTGGATGAACACGGTAGCATTGCTGAGCGCATCCCGCTGCCCGGCCCGGCGTGGCGACACGCGGGTCTGCTACGGCCCTGGGGCGACTCGCTCCTCAGCCTCTCTGGCTTCCTCCCGTCGGTGGATGTGCTCACACCCGCCGGTCGGCTCGACTCCCTCGCCCTCGTCGGCTTCGACTCGCCGATGCTGGCGCGGCGCTATTCTTTCTTGCAGGGCGACACGCACGAATCGCCGTTGCTCTCCCCTGCCGCTACGCCTGCTGGCAACTGGCTCTTCGTACTCAATCTGCGCCCCGGCTGGCTCCGCATTGATGTGTACGACCGCGCCGGGCACTTGCAGCATATCCTGACCCAGGCCAACCCTGGCTACAACAAGCAGTTCTACCCGATAGATCTTGCTGTGCAGCAGGACACGACAGGCGCATTCGACATCGCCGTTCTTACCGTCGAACCCGTGCAAGAGCTACGCCGCTACCGCTGGCAGAAGCCAGAGTCGCCGTAGTATGCCCACTACTTTGTCAACACCAGCGACTGCGTAGTCACAAACTGTTCACCCAGCACCCGTAGCAAGTACACCCCGCTAGGCAAGGTATCCGCCTCGAACCGAAACGAGCGGGATGTCTCTGCGGGAAACAGTCCATCGTAGAGCAGCGCCACGCGGCGACCGACGACATCATACACCACCACCTGTACTTCCTGCGTCCGCGCCACACTCAACGAGAACGAAGTCTCTGGATTGAACGGATTCGGATAAGCTGCCGTGAGACGGTACGTCCCCGGCACGCCGATGGCTACCTCCACCTCTGGACTGTATTCGAAGGTGCCATCATAGTCAATTTGTTTGAGGCGGAAGCGGTGGATACCCGGCTGTACATAATCAATGTGGTGCTCGTAAGACTGCGCCTGTTCGGTCGTACCATATCCTTCCACAAAGCGCACAGCCTGCCACGTTTCGTCTTTGCTGGCACTCCCG
>DATGCC010000831.1:0-2910 GCA_035312345.1 Rhodothermales bacterium | reverse complement strand
GGAGAGGTCATCGGTGTGTGCAAGGGCGGTTCGATGCATCGAAACGCCAGTGCAGAGATCGAAACCACCGTCGCCCACCTTGGCCGGTAGCCGGTAGGCGGCCTGCAATCGCCCGGTGCGCGTGGCAGCGGGCCAACAAAGAACGGAGTGGTTACGTGATCAAACAAAGAGAGCTTTACTCGTAGGTTGTGTCGCGCTCGGGTTCTTCATGCTGTTCACGGTCGCGTACTCCGGCGACGCTGAAGCCCAGTCAGGAGTCACTTGCGAACTCCTGTATCAACACCACTGGTGGGAAGATGGTTGTCAGCACCACTTCGAAGCCTGGGAGTGTTGCGGCCTCGAGAACGGTGAGAAGGTCGACTGCGAGTTTATCGTCGACGAGTGGATCGATAATTGCCAGGTTTAGCGGCATTCACTCCTCAGTGAATGTCGTCTTCAAGCCGCTGCTTATCATTGCGGCGTGTCTGAGTCTTTCGTGCTGCCAACAAGTTGATCCCGACTCTGGTGGCGGAGAAGACGTCATAGCTGCCGCAGATCTCCGAATAGACACTGGAAGGCTCATAGAACCGGTTGAGATAACCCTCCTTGACGAAGTGTTCGGCGGGGGGCTGTATCAACCGCAATCCATGTCGACATCGGCGTCAGGCCTGATCTGTGTAGCGGACATGGGTAATCATCGAGTTCTAGCGTTCAATGAGGACCTCGATGTTGTAGCCGAGATCGGGCGCGAAGGAAGCGGGCCAGGCGAGTTCAGCCAAGTCAGTAGTTGTGCGATCACTGAAGACGATCATATCCTTGCGCTCGACGTCGGACGCCTCTCGCAATTTGAGGTGTCGGGGCAGCTGGTAGCGACCTTTCGACTGGACCTCGTTTCCATTTGGGCAACGGTTATTGCAAACGGGACGGTGCTAACGGTTTCTAGCGACTTTCGGACGCTCACACTGCAATCACCGATTTCACAAACATCAAGGACTATCGACTTACCGACACCTCCTGTTCCTTGTGGAGATGACGATAGAAGGCGCGGGTCTTTCAGTTCGCAGATCATGAGCGGAGCATCCCCCAACGGGCGCCACGCTGTTCTCGCTCGCTTTTCTGCTTGCAGCGAGGAAGGCAATGCCACCCACTCCCTCGTCGCACGAGTCGATCTAGAAACAGGAAGCTCCCAGATGTACCCACTAGCGGTTTACGACGACTTTCGTGAATGGAAGCCTCTCGCGTTCAACGCGAAAGGTGTTGCTACTCGCATGATGCTGCACCGTCCGACCACCGACGGAACACGGAACTATTTTCTCCACGCTTACACAAGACGCGTGGGCGGCTTCCACCTGACGCCGTTAGACGTCTGGGAGGTGGGCCGTACCGAACCCGTGCGGTTATATGTGGCGCTCGGAGAAGACCGTGTTGAGCGTACGCGGTTGACGATGATGGCAAGCACCCTCTCTGGCGATCTTCTCATCATTGATGATTACAACGAGACGCTGTTGCGCCTTGACGCGGCGGATCTCTCGGCTGCCCTCCGAACCTACTAGCTAAGGAAGGTCTGATCAATCGCGGATTGTAGCTGGGTCACCATCGAATGTCGGAAATAAGCGACTAAGTGAACAGGAACTCGCGGTTCAAGTTCCCGTTCGGCCGCCGATGGCGGCCGTCACCCGCGTTCCGCGGGCGGATCATGCCTGTTGCAGCAGGAACTTCCGCGCCATGAACAAGTTGGTCAATGCGCAAGTGACGAGGAATCGGTTCGTGTTCTTGGCGAGCCCTCGGTATCTGACCTTGTCGAATCCGAAGATGCGCTTGATGACTAGCAGCGGGTGCTCGACTTTGGACCGCACCCGTGACTTGGTGCGATTTCGCGCTCGATCTTCCTCGCTAAGCGGCCGGTGAGCGTGGCCCTTCCTGTTCGTGAAGTCCTTCGCACGGGGCGCGCACTCGCGCATGACCTTCTTCTGCCCCGCGTAAGCGCTGTCACCCCAGACCCGCGTCTCGTCCCCGTGCAGCAGGTCTTCCAGAACCTGGCTGTCGTGCACGTTGGCGGCGGTCGTCGCCGCCGAGTGGATCAGCTTCGACTTGCTGTCGACCCCGATGTGGCCCTTCATGCCGAAGTACCACTGGTTGCCCTTCTTCGTCTGCCGCATCTCCGGATCCCGCTGCTTTGCCCGGTTCTTCGTCGACGACGGCGCGTTGATGATCGTCGCATCCACGATCGTGCCCGTATTGACCTTCAGGCCTCGTTGCTCCAGGTGCTCGGCAACCACGTGAAACACTTCGGCACCAAGCTCGTGCCTCTCCAGCAGGTGGCGAAACTTGCACACCGTCGTCTCGTCCGGCGCCGGCTCGCGCCCCAGGTCGATGCCCACAAACGCTCGCATCGCCCGCGAATCGTACAGCGCCTCCTCCACCGCCGGGTCCGAGAGGTTGAACCACTGCTGCATGAAGTAGATCCGCAGCATGCGTTCCAGCCCTACGGGACGCCGACCCGCGCCTTCCGGCTTCGGGTAGTACGGCTCGATGAGCGCACACAACTCCGCCCACGGCACTACTTCGTCCATCTCTCCCAAGAAGCGCTCTCGCTTCGTTACCTTCTTGAACTTCTCAAACGAACCGTCGGCGAGCGTCTTCTGGCGCATCCGTCTTCCTCTCTGACCGTGGGAGTAGAACCGACGCCATTATCTCACTAATTACACCGAATTGATCAGAGATTCCCTATATCGCTGCACGATCGAAACCTGACCGATGCGTATGCCTCGGACGCAAGCATACCGTGGCGTATCTGGTCTCTCGGAAACGGGCAACCGCCAGTTACCGGAGTTACAGCCGTGCCCATGACTTTGGTAGTCTCGAATGAGATGGAGGTGTTGGGATTGTGGCGAGGTCAACTGCAAGAGGGTGACCGCGGTTCGGTCGTTG
>DATGCC010000830.1:0-7036 GCA_035312345.1 Rhodothermales bacterium | reverse complement strand
GAAGATGAGCGTCTCGTAGGGTCGCAACGTCACCTCAAACCCGTCCAGGTCGAAAAACGTGCTGTCGGCCCAGAGATGGGTATAGGGCACTGGACCGTCTGTCGTCATCTCCACAAACGGAGCCGGATTGATCGAGACGGTGCGCGGGGTGGCGGCGAAGTTATTCAACACCACGGCGTTCTCGTCCAGGAAAGGGCGGACGTAGGCGTACACGTCGTTCGAAGTAGACAGCGTATTCAGCTCCTGCGTCCAGAAAGCCGGAAACTGCGTGCGGGCGTGCGCGAGTTGCTGGTGGTGCTCGGCAAACGGCCCGTTGCGCTCGGTCTCCCAGTCTACCGAAATGCGCCGCGCATCGCCCGCCACATCGCCGAAGTTAACTTCCTGGCCCTGGTAGACCATCGGGATACCGGTGGTGGTGAGCAAGAAGCCGGTGAGCGGCAGGATGCGCTCTGGAGCCGCGCCGTAGAGCTTGGCAATACGCTCCTCGTCATGGTTTTCGAGGAACCGGAAATAGCGGGCGTTGGGACCGGGCCAGAAGTCGCTGTTGTGGGCATAGGCATCGTACTGGCTCAGATTGCCATAATTCGACCGGATTGCGTCGTGGTAGAAGGGCCAGTCATAGCCTGCATCAATCCCGCCGACGACGCTGTTGCCATTATCATCATCGGTATAGTAAACCTCTGTACCGCCTCCGGTGCCCGCGATCTCGCCGAGGATCCAGGAGTCAGGCTTGAGACGCATCATCAACTCGCGGATCGGGCGACCGAAGCGATCCGGCCCGTAGCGCCGCCACGGCCCCCAGTACACGTCGATCCGCCAGCCGTCGATGTCGAACTCGCGGACCCAGTAGGCGAAGATGTCGAGGAAGGTGGCCTGCAAGTCGTCATCATCCCAGTTCACGTTGGCGAGGTCGCCAAAGCCGTCGTATTTGCGGTAGAGGTTGCGCCCGCCATCTACCTGCCATATTTCGTTGAGATTGGCTCCCCGGTTGTCCAGGCCCCGGTTGTGCGGGCTCGGCGTTGTCTGGATGTAGTCATAAAATGGGGAGGCTTCGCCCTGCTCCCGCAACGAATTCACCCAGGGGTGCGCAGGCGAGACGTGGCTCGGCGTGATGTCGAGGATGACTTTGAGACCCAGTTCGTGCGCCCGCGCCACCAGTTGTTTGAAGTCGTCGTTGGTGCCCAGCTTCGGATCGACGTTGTAGAAGTCGATGATGTTGTAGCCGCCGGAGAGCGGGGTCATGGACAGGTTGTGCATGATGGGCATGAACCAGAGCACCGTGAAGCCCATGTCGGCGATGTAGTCGAGTTCGGCAGTAATCTGGTTGAAGCGGTTGCCAGGATTCGCGGGCGTACCCTGGGCCTGTGGCCCGAAGCTTAGCGGGAAGATTTCATAGACCACCGCGCTGTTGACCCACGGCGGCGTCTCTTCGTAGCGCATCTCCCGCACCGTCCCGTCTTCCTCAATGACCACCGCCACGCGGAGTTCAAACACAAACAAGTCATCGCTGGATGCGGCGAAATCCCCTGCCAGTGCATCCAGGTAGAGAATGCCCGGCCCATCCGCGACTCCATCGAACGTGAAGGATTGCGTCCTGATGTCCACAGGGCCGCTCACGAGTTGGGCTGTGCTGTTGGCTTCGTCGAAGGTCCAGATGAAAGCTTGATTCAGGGGTACCGCTCCGTTGGGTTGGAGCGTAATCTGGAACGTATTGTTTGAACCCGCTACTTCCGCATCCGCAATGAGTACATCGTCGAGCGGATGCGGGCGGCGGGTGACGACGAGTGGGTCAGAAGTGTACGTCATGCCCTCGACCATCGCACGCAAGAGCAGTTCGTTCTCCCCCTGCTGGAGGTCTGCTTCGGCCTGCACAATACCATTGTCTACCGTAACCGCCTGCTCTGCCCCGTTGACGATGAGCGTGGCTTCCGTCAGCGACGGATCGGTGGTGCCATCGGGGCGGGCGACGCGCCCCTCAACGGTCACACGCTCGCGGAAGGTGGAAAAGTTGGGCGTGATCCATGCAACCGGAGCCTGCACCTCGCCTATCTCAGCGGTTACTGTGCGGTTTTGTGCATCCGTAGCGGTGATTTTGAACTGCGAGCCCGCGACAATGGGTGTGGGCAGGTCGTAGCGAAAGATGCCCGTCGCGGCATCATAATAGGGCAAGCCATCCTGCTCCTCCCCGTTAATCTCGAAGGTTATCTCCGTAAAATCCTCGGTGCCGAACAGCCCCGCCGACACGATCTGGATCAGATCCGTCCCTTCCTGCTCACGGGCAGGCTGGAACACCATCGGGTCGGTAATATCAACGACGGAATCGTTGTTGGGGCCCGTGACGCGGTCGTTGAGCGGATCCGAGATCCACACCCAGTCTGATCCATCGGCGTTCAGGTGATAGTGGATCTTGTAATTGTGTGTGCTGCCAACCGCCAGTGAAACCGTCTTGCGGTGTTCATGCAGCACTGGATCGTAGTCCATCAGCGAGGGCGCATTGGTAGCGATCCGCCCGTTGCTGTTTGGCCCCCAGTCGTTGAATGTACCCGGCACAAAGGCGCGCACCACGACCGGTGGTTCGGTACTCAGGTCGGGGATGAAGCGAAACGTCACATCGAGATTCTGCGCCCATGCTGCCTGCGTGCAGACCAGCAGAGACAGACCCAGAAGGAGGGTACGAACAGGAGCGCGCATGACGGTTAGCATATTGTGCCAGACGATGTGTCGGCTTTGAGAAATCGAAGTATAAAAAACCCTGCGTACCGGAGCCGATGGACAGGCGGCCCACCGACCCCGGAGGCAGGGTTTCACAACCAGCACGGGTGCTTACTTCAGCAGCACCATGCGCTTCGAGATTGCTTTGGTGGGCGTCTCGATCTGGTAGAGATACATACCGCTGGCGAGATGGCTGGCGTCGAAGGTGACCTTGTAGGTCGCCGCTGGCTGCGTGCCATCCACGAGCGTCGTCACCACACGGCCCAGCAGGTCGTAGACGCGGATCGTGACATGCTGCGTACGGTCGATGGTGTACTCGAACGTCGTGCTCGGGTTGAACGGGTTCGGGTAGTTCTGCCCCAGCGCAATCTGGTCCGGGACTTCGTCGCCGATGACTTCGATGCCCGTGCCTGTGGCCGGGTTGGTATCGAAGGGCAAGGCCCCCGTCGCCGTGTAGGTCTCCTGGCCGATGTCATAGGTGGCAGGCCAGGACCCATCCGCGTTCGGCACAATGAAGCGTGTACGACGGCGACCTAATGCAGAACCCAGCCCAGCCCCGGCCTCCGTCTGGAACGTAGTCGACGTCCCATCGAAGCCACCGTAGCTGTACTGATACTGGAAGCCACTGTACGTTGGCCCCTCTACAGTAAACGTGCCGGTATAAACCATGTCGTTGTCATCGTCCGTCAGTTGCAAAAACTCGCGGAGGACACGCCCAGTGTCTACTGCGTCACCAACGGTCGGATCATCATCACGCGGGGTCAGCGGCAGGCCCTGTGTCACGATCCAGAAGGAGTCATTGAACGTCACCGTCACCGAGTCTGTAGCCGGTTCAAAAGGCTCATCGAGGGTCAGCGCGGGGGTCATATCTACGCTAAACGTCACGTCAATGCTGTTTCCATCCGGGATGATGTTAGGAGGCAACACGTCATTGAAGCGCTTGATATCCAGGATCTGGGTTCCCCCTGCATTCCCTTCAAAGGTAAAGGTACGGTTGTTTCCTTGGGTCGAGATCGGCTCTTCCCAACCACTTGGTATAACGTCTACGCCAAACTCATCTCGAAACGCCTGGTTATTGAGATCCAGGAAGAACTTGTAGTTCCGTACTGCGCCAGGAATGGCTGTTACCGGAACGACCTGCTCATATTCGGGCGCACCGGGCACCTTGTCGAGTCGGCAGTCACCGGGCGATCCGTCACCAGAGCAATCCCAGCCGTTAAAGTCACCGCGCACTTGCAGCGTATCGCCACGGACGAGGTCAAAGACGCCAATCTGCTCCAGCGGGGTCAGGTCCACCGCAAAGACGACCGCCGACTGCACCGGCTGCGCACCGGCGGCTGGCGTATTCCCGAACGTCTTCCAGTAGAGCGTGGAATCCTGCGCGGGGATGGTAAAGGTACGGTCCCCGCCTTCTACAAGGTCTTCCCATCCGGCAGGCGGCTGATCGAGTGCACCTTCTGGAGCATGGAAGACGAATTTATAAGCCTGCGTCTCGCCCGCTGCTTCTTCGGGGTAATAGGCGACACCGGAGTACAGGTCGTATCCCGGCGTACCTGAGGCCATAGATTCCCGCTCCAGGGTGACCTGGGTAATGCCCCAATCGAGCGGTCCCACGGGGTCGTTGCCGCCATCGCCATCCAGCTCAAGGTTGTCGCCCCTCAGGCCAATGACCTGGCCTGCATTGGAGTTATAGCCTTTGTTCACACCATCCTCACTGAGCATGTACACCCGGAACCAGACGGCGACCGAGTCTTCTTTCGACTCAAAAGGTCGCCAGTCATAGTCCCCCCGGTCACCGGACACGCCTCGGTACTCCGACTGCGACTCGAAGTAGTGGACTGTCAACGTAGTATCGTTGGTACCCCGTTCGAGAACAGGATTGGGATCGGCCTCCCAGCCGTTCAGGCTGTTATCTTCGGCCTGCTGTGAGTAAAACTTGAACGTCAGGTCAGTGGTGTCAGCAATTTCGAACTGAATCTGCCAGTAGTCACCGCCGATATTCGTCGGCTCCAGCGTACTGACATCACTCCAGTCGATCATGTTGCCATCGGCCAGCGTGATGGGAGCCACGCCGTTGACCGCGCCACGCACCTCCATGAAGCTGTCGGTGAGGGTGGTGTCGGGGATGGTAGCTGCGTTGAGCGTCAGCGTCACCGTCCGTGTTTGCCCGTAGGCACTTCCTACGAAACAGGCGAGTAGCAGGAACAGGCCCAGCCATCGCCCACAGGTGGTAAAGGTTTTCATGCGAGTTTCCTCCGTGTTGAGGTTGAATAACATTTCAATAACAGGCGCTTAGCGAGGTGCCTGTTTCTGCAACAAGTAGTACAAGGCGGCCCGTGTTGCCATGGACCGGTGAAGCGAGGGTGTTACAATCGATATGCCGGGGGCAAATTGGTTATACATCTGGTGTAGGTTCAAAACCCAATCGCAAAGGTGAAACGATTGACACCGCCGAAGAACTTCTGCGCCTCGTAGGCATAGTCAAGCGCCACGTTGAGTGGAGCAAAGTCGTAGCGTAGCCCGCCCCCTACCGAGAACGAGCGCACGGCATCTTCGAGGAAGATTTCGCTGTAGCCACCCCGGAGCATGATGAGGTCGCCCAGCAAGCCTAGCTCAGCCCCGAGGTTGATGTATTGCTCGCTGTTGTTGGGACTGAGCGCGTCTACGGCCAGCGTGAGGCGGCTACTCGTGGTCTGGAAAAGCTCACCCGCTAGCCCGATGCGCATGGTCAGTGGCAGGTCGAACTCGTCGGTGCGTAGCTCGGCGCGGTTGCTTTCGTTGTTGCCCTGGTTGTTTGGGTCGATGTCCACAATCACGATCAAGTCGTCACCGCCCATCTGCATTTTGGTGCCAAAGTTGGTAATGGATGCGCCGAGCCGAACATCTCGGAACGGTGTCACAAAGACCGTCCCGATGTCGAGTGCAATGCCGCTGGCCGTCGAGTTCCAGATGCGCTCGTTGACAAGCTTGGCCGTCCCGCCAATCGAGAAGCGGTCAGTGAGGGCTTTGGCATAGGAGAGCGCAAAGGCGTAGGACGCCACGTCGAACGTCTCGCCAGTGCCATCCTGCTGCTCCACCGTCGTCACCTCCATCTCCGGCGTACGCATGGACGTCACGCCCAGCCCGATGGTGCCGAAGCCGGTCGACAGCACGAGCGCGGCATAGTTGAAGTCGATACCGCCCAGCCACTCGGCATACTCGGCGGTGAAGGTGCCGCCCTGCACCTGCGCCAGCCCACCCGGATTCCAGTAGATGGAGGTGGCGTCGTTGACCGAAGCGGTAAATGCGTTGCCCATGCCCGTAGCGCGCGCGCCGACCGGGATGCGAAGAAAGTCGGCGGCGGTGGTGCCGCGTTTGGTCACATCGCGGGTTTCGTCAGTGAACTGGGCGGACGCCGTTGGGCTGATGTACAGGACACTTATCGCCGCGAGCAAGAGCAGGCGGAGCGCACGTCGGATGGGCTTATCTAGGGTTGTCATCGTCGTTGACATCTCGAATGCGCGGGCTACTTGATGATGGCGAAGGTGCCAGTTTTCTCTCCAATACCGGGGGCCTCAAGGTGGTAGAGGTACACCCCGTAGGCTACCGTCAGGCCGTCTTCACTCTGAAGATCCCAGGCGAGCGATCCATTGAGCAGTTCCTGCGGCGAGAGCATGTCGTTCGATCCTTCATTGTGTTGTAGCGTGCGGATTAGCCGTCCATCCACGCTGAAGATGCGAACCGTTGCCTGGGGAGGCAGGTGATTGAATCGGATCACCCGTGGCCCACGCCCTGTGGAGAAGGGATTTTGCCCCTCGAACCGGTTCGTCGCCACATAGGGATTAGGTACCACACGGATCTGATCGAGTTGGTCGGCAGCCTGCGCCTCGTCGGCTTTCGGCCCCGTCGCGGTGAACTCAAACACGTCGGTAGACAGGAAGGGTTTGCGGGTGATGATCGTCGCTACATCGCCCTGGCCGGGGTCCTGTCGCCCGGCGAAAGTGAAGTTGAGACTGATCTCCCAGGTGATATCCTTCTCGCCATCCGTGTCTCCCACGTTGCGCTCAAAGAGAATAATGCGGTCACTTTCACCCGCAGGGTCAGCGCTGAAAGAAGCGGGCTCGGTAGAGGTAGGGCTGACAAAGTCGGGGCCGGTGAGATCCCAGAACGCATAATCGACTTCGACCTCGCGGGTACCCCCGCTGCCGTCCGGCTCGATGCGGAAGACACGGATGTTGGTGGGCCGCGCCGGAAGCGTCGTGCGGGTACGGACTTGCAACTCAATCGACTGCCCTTCGCCCTGGCCCACAACTTCTACGCGATAATCGGCCGGGTTGCGCAGCCC
>DATGCC010000829.1:0-2610 GCA_035312345.1 Rhodothermales bacterium | reverse complement strand
CCACGCTGGTGCCCGACCGCGCCCTTGACGACGACGCCAACATTCTCATTCATTACGAAAACGGTGCCCGTGGCGTCCTCTATGCGTCGCAGATTTCCGTGGGTGATGAGAACAACCTGAACATCCGCATCTATGGCACGGAGGGCGCGCTCGAATGGCACCAGGAGCATCCGAATCACCTGTATTTCCGCCCGCTGAATGGCCCTGAGCAAGTCTTCAAGCGCGGCAACGAGTACCTGAGCGCATCGGCGCAGGCAAACAGCCGTTTGCCATCGGGTCATCCCGAAGCGTTCTTCGAGGCGTTTGCAAACGTCTACCGCAACGCCATCCGCACCATCGCCGCGAAGCAAGCAGGGGAGACGCCTTCGGAGCACGACACCGATTTCCCCACTGCCGAAGATGGAGCCCGTGGTGTGCATTTCATCCTCACCGCCGTAAAAAGCGGCGAGCAGCGCGCCTGGGTCGATGCCAGCTATTCGCCTCCGGCGTGATTTTGGATTTGCGCCTTTGAATTTGTAGAAATGTATTACTGACGGCTTTATCAGCACGACCCTTATGTTTATCTCCCAATCCGCAATCCAAAATCCGTAATCCAAAATGGGACGTCCTGTAACCCTTTTCACCGGCCAGTGGGCCGATTTGACGCTGGAAACCCTTGCCGAGAAAGCCGCCTCGTGGGGCTATGATGGCCTCGAACTGGCTTGCTGGGGCGATCATTTTGAGGTGCAGCGCGCCCTCGCTGAAGACGATTACTGTCAGGGACGGCACGATCTGCTGGCAAAATATGGCTTGAAGGTGTGGTCCATTAGCAACCATCTCGTCGGGCAGGCCGTGTGCGACCGCATCGACGAGCGGCACCGGTCGATTCTGCCAGATCATGTGTGGGGCGATGGCGAGGCTGAGGGCGTGCGCCAGCGGGCCGCCGACGAGATGAAAGACACCGCCCGCGCCGCTGCAAAACTGGGTGTGGAGGTAGTCAACGGGTTTACCGGCAGCAGCGTCTGGCACCTGCTCTACTCGTTTCCGCCCAACGCGCCCGGCATGATCGACGCAGGCTTCCAGGACTTTGCAGATCGCTGGCATCCCATCCTGGATGTGTTCGACGAGGTGGGTGTTCGCTTTGGACTGGAGGTGCATCCCACTGAAATTGCATTCGACATTTCCAGTGCGGAGCGTGCGTTAGAGGCGCTGGACCGCCGCGAGGCGTTCGGGTTCAACTACGATCCCAGCCACTTCGGCTACCAGGGCGTTGATTATGTAGCGTTTATCGAGACGTTTGCGGACCGCATTTACCACGCGCACATGAAAGATGTGTGGTGGGCCGACCGCCCGACCCGCGCCGGGGTCTTCGGCGGTCACCTCGACTTCGGTCACCGCGATCGCTCGTGGGATTTCCGCTCCATCGGGCGGGGCAACATCGACTTTGAAGAGATTATCCGTGCCCTTAACCGCATCGGCTACAACGGGCCGCTCTCCATCGAGTGGGAAGACATTGGCATGGACCGCGAGCACGGCGCAGAGGAAGCCTGTGCCTACATCAAGGCCGCCGACTTCGCGCCATCCAACACGGCGTTCGACGCGGCGTTTGCCAAAGACGAACAATAGGGGCGTGTGGCAGAGCCAATCTATTTCTTCACCAAGAACGATCCGTACTATGAGTTGTCCAACTTCTCTCCGTTCGGATTCGAGGAGGAAGGGGGCTACTGGCCCACCGTCGAGCACTACTTCCAGGCACAGAAGTTTGAGGATACCGCATACCGCGAAAGGATCAGAAAAGCCTATTCTCCCAAGCATGCGAAATCGCTGGGGCAGTCCCGTGCGCTTCCTCTGCGTTCCGATTGGGAGGACGTAAAAGAGCATGTCATGCTGTATGCGCTTCGTCGTAAATTTGCACATCCCAGGCTCAAAACATTGCTTCTTGAGACAGGCGAGCGGATGCTTATCGAGAACTCACCGTTCGACAGCTACTGGGGATGTGGACCTCATGGAACAGGTATGAATCGATTGGGCCATCTGCTAATGGTGGTGCGAGAAGAGCTTCGCAACGACACGATAACGGAAGCAGAGCGATAAACCATGCGCAAAATGAATCGACGCAATTTCGTTCGCACAAGTGTGGTAGCTGGCGGAGCCGCGCTGACTGGATTACCTGAAACACTAGCCTGCTCTATGACTCCTCCGGCTTCATTTACCTTACGCTATGCGCCGCACTTCGGCATGTTCAAGAACCAGGCGGGTGATGATCTAGTAGCGCAGCTTGAGTATGCCGCAGAGCAGGGCTTCCGGGCGTGGGAAGACAATAATATGCGGACCCGCCCTGTCGAAGAGCAGGATCGCATCGCGCAGGCCATGACGCGCTTGGGCATGCAGATGGGCGTTTTCGTGGCGCACTCGATTCCCTGGGGCGAGCCGAAGCTGACTGGTGGCAATGCGGACCATCGGGCAGCATTTTTGCAAGAGATTGAGGAGTCGGTAGAGGTCGCGCAGCGCGTCAATGCGACGTGGATGACCGTGGTGCCGGGGCACCTGGACCTGCGGCAGGACAGGGGTTATCAGACCGCCAACCTCGTCGAAAGCCTGCGCCGCGCTGCTGATGTTTTAGAACCGCAT
>DATGCC010000828.1:0-6280 GCA_035312345.1 Rhodothermales bacterium | reverse complement strand
ACTGCGCAACATGCTGGGCGGCGACGACGACCACCGCAACGCGATCCTCACCATCAATCCGGGCGCGGGTGGCACCGAGAGCCAGGATTGGGCTGACATCCTCGTGCGCATGTACATCCGCTGGGGCGAGCGACACGGCTACAAGGTTGAGATGCTCGAATACCAGCCAGGCGACACCGCCGGTATCAAGAGCGCGTCGATCCGGTTCGAGGGGCGGTTTGCCTATGGCTATCTGAAATCCGAATCCGGTGTGCATCGGCTCGTGCGCATCTCGCCGTTCGATTCGAGCGGTCGTCGCCACACCTCGTTCGCCAGCGTCTTCGTCTATCCCGAAGTGGATGACACCATCGAAGTCGAACTGAAATCCGACGAGATCGAGTTGCAGGTTTTCCGCTCTGGTGGCAAAGGTGGGCAGAATGTCAACAAGCTCGAAACTGGCGTGCGGCTTATCTGGACGGGTACGCTCTCGAACGGCGAAGATGTCAAAGTCACCGCCGAGTGTACGGAGGAACGCAGCCAGTTGCAGAACCGGCAGCGGGCCCTGACAATGTTGAAGAGCCGCGTCTACCAGCTAGAGCGCGAGATCCAGGAGGCCGAGAAAAACAAGATGGAGGCGGGCAAGAAGAAGATTGAGTGGGGCAGCCAGATCCGCTCCTACGTCTTCCAGCCCTACACGATGGTCAACGACCACCGTACCGAGACGAAAATCACCGACGTGCAATCGGTCATCGATGGTGATCTGGATGCGTTTATCAAAGCCTATCTGCTCCAGGAGGCGAATGCTTAGAGAGGTTACAGGTTGCTGGTTTGTAGTTTCTGGTTGCGCGCTGGCGACAGTATCATAAACGATGAACCGTAAACCAGCAACCGTAAACCAATAACCATGCACCAATTCGATTTTCTCGTTATCGGCAGCGGGGTGGCCGGGCTGTCCTATGCGTTGCGCGTGGCGGAGCACGGGACGGTGGGCATCATCACGAAGAAGGAGAGCGTCGAGTCGAACACCAACTATGCGCAGGGCGGCATCGCGGCGGTCATTGCGCCAGAGGATACGCACGAGAGTCACATTCAGGATACGCTGATTGCCGGAGCTGGACTGTGTGATCCCGATGTGGTGCGGGCCGTAGTGACGGAAGGGCCGGATCGGATCCGAGATTTGATACAGATAGGGGCAGATTTCACGCGACGGGAGAGTGGCAAGCTGCACCTCGGCAGGGAGGGGGGGCATTCGGTCAACCGCATTGTCCATGCGGCAGATGCCACCGGGCGTGAGATCGAGCGGGCGCTGCTGACAGCGATAAGAGAGCATCCCAGCATTCAGGTATTCGAGTATCACTTCGCTATCGATTTCATTACCGAGCACCACCTGGGGCAATATGTGACGCGCCTCCGGCCCGATGTGCACTGCTACGGCGTCTATGCCTTCGACGAACGTTCAGACAAAGTCGATACGTTCTTGGCCAAGGTGACGATGCTGGCGACGGGCGGCTCCGGGCAGGTCTATCTGCACACGACGAATCCGAAAATCGCCACGGGCGACGGAACGGCAATGGCCTATCGCGCAAAGGCTCGCATCGCCAACATGGAATTCGTGCAGTTCCATCCCACCTCGTTATTTCATCCAGACGCCGACTCGTTTCTCATCTCCGAAGCCGTGCGTGGCGAAGGGGGCCTGCTCTATAATCAGGCCGGCGAACGATTCATGCCAGCCTATGACGGTCGCGCCGAGCTTGCCCCTCGCGACATTGTGGCACGCGCCATTGACGATCAACTCAAACAGAGCGGCGAGGACTACGTCCTGCTCGACATCTCGCACAAGCCTGCCGCCGCCATCCGTGAGCACTTCCCGACGATCTACGAGAAGTGTCTTTCTTTTGGCATCGACATCACGCAGCAACCGATTCCGGTTGTCCCGGCAGCGCACTATCAGTGCGGCGGCGTGCAGACCGATATGGTGGCGCAGACCTCAGTGGACGGTCTTTTTGCCTGTGGCGAGGTGACCTGTACCGGCCTGCATGGTGCCAACCGGCTCGCCAGCAACTCGTTGCTTGAAGCCCTTGTCTTCAGCCACCGCGCTGTGGAGCCGTCCATTGCCAAAATGAAAGAGCGCACCTGGCGCGAGGATGTGCCAGCGTGGGACGACAGCGGCACGGAGCATCCGAACGAATGGGTGCTGGTCTCGCACAACCGCGATGAACTGCGCCGCGTGATGTGGGACTACGTCGGCATCGTGCGGTCCTCGCTACGGCTGAAGCGAGCCTTCCGCCGGACGCATCTGCTCTACGAGGAGACCGAAGATTACTATCGCCGCTCTCGCGTCTCGACAGGGCTGTGTGAGTTGCGCAACATGATCGCCGTGGCGTATCTCATCATCCGAAGCGCCCAGATGCGCCGTGAGAGCCGGGGGCTTCATTTTATGCTCGACTACCCAGCGCCCGTAGAAAGCGAGCGCCGCCCGACCTTGGTATAGCGCCCTGACGGTGTTCATGGCTATCACCAATCATGCAATAGATCGAAAATGAAGAAAGTCTGTATCGTGGGAGCGTCCGGGAAACTGGGGCAATATATGGTGCAGCATGCGCTGGACCGGGGGTACGAGGTAGTAGGCGTTTGTCGGGAGCAAAGTGTGGGCAAGCTAGATGCCTTCAAAGATCACATCACCATCGTGCCGGGATTCACGAATGACCGTGCGGTGATTCAGCAAGCGGTGGCAGGGTGCGATGGGGTGCTCACCGTGCTGGCTCCGTGGGGTGTGCAGCAATATTCGTCGGGCACGGCGCAGGCAGTGATGGACGTTGCCGAGCCGGATGCCCGCCTCATCTTCTCCTGCGGGTGGCACATCAGCCGGGATGGCAAAGATGTCTATTCTTGGAAGTTAAAGACATTTGTGAAGGTCTTTGGTGCCATCGCCCGGCTGTTTCGTGTCGTGGAAATAGACGATCAGGTAGAGGCGTGCAGGCGGATCTTTGCCAGCGACACGAAGTGGACCGTCGTGCGCGGCAGCGACCTCGAAGAAGGGGAGAGCCAGGGGTTGCCCGTCTGGAGTCGGCATGTGGGCGATCCCATCCTGGCGAGCAACCTCACGCGCCGGGTAGACTTTGCCCTGTTCATGGTCGAAGCGCTCGCCAATGACGATCTCATCCACGAGGCTCCGGCGATTGTCGGCTGCCAGACCCCCTCTGCGCTCGCGCACGCTGCTGGTCAGGTCTAACGTTTCTTTCGCATGGAGCAGCAGCATCAAAAAGCCGTACTGCTAAAAAAACCAACTGGTCGATTGGTGTTGGAGGGGCTGGTCATCGGCGTGCTAGCTGGAACGTTTGTGGCTATGGCTGCGACCTGGATGGACTGGCGGCAGAACCCCGGCAACGTGTTTTATGATCGTTCGGGCACCCATTGGCAGGCCGTCTTTGAGACATTCTTTAGCTGGTGGTGGCCTGTTGTATTGATAGTAACGCTGCTTGCCATCGTCATTCTCGCATGGATTACGAGACATGGGCGTCCAGGACAAGGCGTAGCATAAGCACGTTCTCGTAATCATTTTGCATACGCTCATTATTGCATTGTTTCTAGCTAGTCGGCTGTCTTTTTTGGTAATGCGATTCATTAATTGGCAGTACAACAATTAATCTGGATGATTATGAAGGGCCACCTGGGAACGGCGCTGACTATCTTCATGCTAGCTCTTCTATGGTATCCTGCTGCCGTGCAGGCTCAGACCACGGGCAATTGTGAGCCAGGAGAGGCCAGCACCGATCTGGATGTTAACAACGTCCGTGCCCGGCTCTTTAACGCGGGAAATTTGTTCTGGAGAGGAGCAGGTAATGTCTACAATGTACCAAAGAGTCCTGAGGATGAACCGATCAGGCCTAACGCGATCTTCGTCACTACGCTCTGGATGGGTGGAATGGTCGATGAAGAACTACGCATGGCAGCTGCCTCGTATGGCGGCTGGGAGTTCTGGCCCGGTCCGCTCACAGAATCGGGCGAACTGCCGAATCCCAACGACTGCTCGTCCTACGACCGCATTTACTCTGTCTACCGCGACGATATTGAGCACTACAACCAGACCGGAGAAGCCGCGACCGACCTCTTAGAATGGCCCTGGCACTTAGGTGCACCAGTGCTCGATGGCGATGGCAATCCAGACAACTACGATCTGGAAGCAGGCGACCGTCCCGCATTGATCGGGGATCAAATGGCCTGGTGGGTGATGAACGATGTAGGCAATGTCCATGAGACCACGGACACCTCTCCCATGCAGATGGAAGCTCAGGTTTCCGCATTTTCTTTCAACTTGGCTGGTGCTCTTGGCAACACGACATTCTACCGTTACAAGCTTCATTACAAGGGGGAGGAGCCGCTGGAGGATGCTTGGTTTGGCTTTTGGATAGATGTTGATCTTGGATACTATCTAGATAACCTGGCAGGGACGGATACGACACTCCGTATGGTTTATGTCTATAACGTGGACGACTTCGATGAAGGAGAGGATGGCTATGGGGCAGCCCCACCAGCCCTGGGCTACAGCTTTGTGCAGGGGCCCCTGGCGTTGCCCGATGGACGGGACAACGACCGTGATGGAGAGGTAGATGAACCGGGCGAGCGTCTTCGCATGACCCGGTCCCAACAGAATGGTCATGATGCTTCAATCATTGGTCATCCGCATACGGCTAGGGATTACTACAATCAGCTGCGTGGACACTGGAACGATGGCACACAAATGTGCTTCGGGGGAAATGGTCACCGTTCTTGGGCTCCTTGTACTGGGACCGCTCACTTCATGTATCCCGGCGATCCCATCACCGGTGAATACTGGAGCATGGTGAATATGGATGGGAATGGTAACCAGGGGGGATCAGGAGCACTGGGGTACTTTCTATTCTCCACGGGTCCCTTTCACATGGAGCCAGGAGAGAAAGAAGAGATCGTGCTGGCCATTGTCTGGTCCCGCGGAGACGACCACCTCGACTCCATTCGTCAGTTGCGGACCGATATGAAAGTGGTCCAGAAAGCCTACCCCTCCATCTCGATACCTGATAGCACGCTGACCGAGCGCGAGCCGCCCGACCTGCCCGAGTCCCTGGCCTACGCCGAGAACTACCCCAACCCGTTCACCACGACGACGACGCTGCACTACGAGTTGCCGAGAGCAGAGCAGGTCACGCTTCGTGTTTACGATGTGCTGGGCCGGGAGGTGGCGATGCTGGTGGACCGGGAGCAGGAGGCCGGGTTCTACAATGTCGAATTCGACGGGTCGGCGCTGTCGCCGGGGGTATACCTGTACCGATTGCAGGTAGGCGTGGCAGAGACGGCGGGTTTGATGGTGCGTGTGAAGTAAACGGTGGTTGGTGTAAACCCAATGCATGATCGGGTTCGGAAACCTGTGCTTCTACTGTACGATGACGCCCGCGCCTTGTACATCCAGGTCTTTTTCGATAAGGAGCCCCGGTTCGTTATAGGTTCCTGGACCGATGTTCAGGGTATCCCCATTGACCGCTTCGCTGACAGCATGAGCAACCGTGGCGCAGGGGTTGGCATCGTTTGTGCAATTGTTACCCGTATCATTGCCGGTGGTGGCCACAAAGCGCGTCACAGGACCCGTCACGAAATCAAGCTCTGCTGTCCAGATGCCACGACCGTGGGTGATGATCATAACTTGACCGTCTGAGGGACGATATTGCAGTTGGTCGACCCGGACGAGGGGGATATCGGAGGCGCGTACCCAAGTTGGGTTAGCTTGTGTGATGTCAGTAGTGCCCCAGATGCCTGCTTCGGTGGCCAGAATGACCTGCTGGGTGTTGTTCGGATTGTAAAGGGCCCAGTTAATCGGCATATCGGGCAGGGTCGCGTTGTCGTCCCGGTCATTCCAGGTGGTGCCTCCGTTAAGCGTCTCCCACACCGAGTTCACGCCATAGTTCGAGAACGTGATCAGGAGTTGCTGCTCACTCGATCCGATGGCGATGCTGGAGATATTACTCGTCGGAACGCCACCTCCCAGGGTGATTTGTGTTATGGTTTGGCCGGTGGGGACGCCTGCAAGGAGTGTCGATTCCACCCTGAAAAGTTCCCCATTTTGCGTACCGATGTACACCGTAGAGGTATTCGCTGCCGAATGAGGGGACACCGCATAGGTAGATCCTTCATCATTCATACCCGTGATCGTAAGGGCAGAGCATGTTGGTGAAGTCTCCATGAGATGGCAACGTGAGATCTGCGTTGTGTTTCGCGTAGCGTAGAAGACATTCTCGGTGTCGTCGTAATCGCCAGGGTTAATGAACAA
>DATGCC010000827.1:0-12652 GCA_035312345.1 Rhodothermales bacterium | reverse complement strand
ACCCGCTTTCAGGACGCCGCGTTTACCTCGCTCCAGTCCCTGGTGTACGCGGGTGCCATCAGCTACGGCCTCAAGTACACCTTCGGGCGGTTCCGTCCGGAGGAGTGGGACAGCCCATACCAATTTTCGCCGTTCTCGGGTCGCAGTTCGTTCCCATCCGGGCATACGACGACGGTTTTCGCTGTTATGACCCCGTGGGTGCTCTACTATCCGCATCCCGTGACCTACGGCCTGTTTGCCGTCTGCGGTGGCACAGCAATTTCTCGTATGGCCCGCGAGAAGCACTGGGCTACCGATGTGCTGGCAGGCGGCACGCTCGGCTTCCTGACGGCCTACTGGCTCACCAAACAACACCAGCAGGAAATGAGCCGCGTCACGGTGATGCCGTCTTTCGGAGCCAAGAGCGCTTCGCTACAGATCACGGTTAAGCTGTAGACACCTGTTCGCCCAGCGCCTCGTCGTGCATCTGCACGACGGCTTTGTGCGTGCGCTTTGCCAACTCCTTGCGGTCGTGGCCTGCTGTTGGTATCGGCTCGCCCACGACTAGGTCTACCTCGATGCTTTTGAGGCCGCATAGGTGCCAGCCGTGCTCCACAAACGCCTGCGTGTCGTCGGCCCAGGTCGCTTCTTCACGCCGCGCCGGGTCGCCATTGACGGCGCGGATCTGGAGGTAAAACGGCAAGATGGCTCCGTCCGCATCGCCTGCTACTGCCTCAAAGGCTCCGGTCTTGAATGGGCGCACGATATCGCCCCGGCTGGTTGTCCCTTCGGGATAAACGACAACGGAAACGCCGTGCGCCAGTTTGTCCTCCAGTTGCCGCACGAAGGCACTGGTTTTGGTAGGCCGCTCGCGCTCGACGAAGAGCAACCCCATCTCTCGGCAAACCCATCCCAGGAAAGGCCATGAGCGAATTTCCGATTTTGCGGCAAAGGCCACAGGCGTCTGCGAGGCCAGGATGAATGGATCGAGCACGCCGAGGTGATTACACACATACAACATCGGCTGGGTTGGAATCGGCGCTCCTCTCAGTGTCACGCGGACATTCAGAATGCGGCAGATCAGCGCACAGCCCACTTGCTGCCGGTAGGCCCTGTACGCGACCCGCTCGACCGGAGGACGCCATCGCGCTGCCACACTGAGATAAGCCGTATGCGTTGCCAGCGACCACACCAATCGTCCCAACCGCCAAATACGACGCAGCATACTCTTGGAGATTTTCGATGTTTGATATTCGAGGGACGGGCTAGCCGCTGAATGCGCTACTGGTCGGCTACATACCGATCCTGTCCGCCGACCACGGTGCGCACCACCTTCACCTCGCGGATGGCAGCCGGATCAACCTCGAACAGGTTGTCGGATAGCACCACAAAATCGGCCCACTTGCCTGCTTCGAGCGTGCCCAGCCGGTGCTCTTGAAACCCGGCGTAGGCATTGGCCGAGGTATAGGCCCGCAACGCCTCTTCGACGGTAACTTTCTGATCCGGCACCCAGCCATCGGGGTTGACTCCATCCAGCGTGCGGCGCGTGACAGCGGCGTAGATCCCTTCCATTGGGCTGATCGGCGCAACAGTCCAGTCGGAGCCAAAAGTGAGGTCAGCTCCGGCATCCAGCAGCGACCGAAATGCATACGTCGTCTGGATGCGCTCTGGCCCGATGCGTTTCTCAGCCCAGCGCCCATCGTCAATGGCGTGATAGGGCTGCATCGAAGACACTACGCCGAGAGTGGCAAAGCGATCGATGGCCTCCGGCGTCAGATGCTGCGCATGTTCGATGCGAAAGCGGCGGTCGCGGGAGCCGTTCGTTGCGATCGCCTCGGCATACCGGTCCAGCAACCAATCATTGGCCCGATCACCGATGGCGTGGATGGCAAGGTGGAGGCCGCGTGCATCGGCTTGCAGGATCTGGTTCCGCAACGCGGTAGTGTCCGTGACCATCAAGCCTGTCGTTTCCGGTTCATCGTCGTAAGGATCATAGAACCAGGCCGTCGTTGAGCCAAGAGATCCGTCCACAAAACCTTTCAAACCACCCCAGCGCAACCAGTCGTTGCCCAGGCCATTTTCCTGAATGTAGTCGGCAAGGCGACTCCAGTTCGCCAGCGGCATAAAGGCATAGACGCGCATGCCGAGCTCTCCGGCTTCTTGTGCCCGTTGGAAGGTCTCCAGATCCGTCCAGCCACCGAAGCTGCCTACATCGTGCACCTGCGTCACGCCCAGCGAGAGGGCATGTTCGGTGGCTCGTGCCAGCGCTTCGTCGAGTTCCGCTTCGGTCGGCGCAGGCATGACGGCATAGACCAGATCCATGGCCGCATCCTTGAGGATACCGGTCGGCTCGCCGGTCTCGGGATCACGCACGATGGTCCCGCCTTCGGGATCTGGCGTATCGCGGGTGATGCCTGCCAGAGCGAGTGTCTTCGTGTTTGCCAGCGCCATATGCAGGTCGAGCCGACTGACAAAAACGGGATGCTCTGTCGTGAGGCTGTCGATCCAATTGCGCCGGGGCAAGGCACCGCCCCACCGCTCATGGTCCCAATCGCCCCCGGTGATCCAGCGACCTGCGGGAACGGTTTCAGTGAACGCCCCGATGCGTCGGGCAAACGTCTCTGGGGTATCTGCGTCGCGCAGATCTACGCTAGCCAGTTGGAAGCCGCCCGTCAGAAAATGGGTGTGTCCATCGATGAAACCAGGCATCACGAAGCGGCCCTCCAGATCCACCACACGTGTGTGGTTCTGACGAAGCAACATGACGTTGTTGGCTGCACCAACCGCCAGCAGTTCTTCCCCGCCGACAGCTAGCGCCTCGGCCCACGGCTGAGCCGGATTGCCCGTCCATATACGGGCGTTGGTGTAAATGAGATCAGGAGCCTGCGCAAAGGCGGTGCTCATGGGCATGCAAAGGAGGAAAAGAAGAAACCAGCGAACCATGCGTCTCCCATAATGGGTAAAGTGAGAAAGCAAAGCGGAAAGGCTTCTTCAAAATACACCACGCTCACACAACATTCATCCCCTGCTCAAGCCACCGAGGGCGTTGGCAACGAGGTGGGCACGAGCGCCGGGAAGATGACGGTAAAGGTAGACCCAACGCCTTTCTCACTCTCTACCTCAATCGTCCCCTCCATCAGATTGACGAGGCGCGAGGTGATGGCGAGGCCCAGACCACTGCCTTCGTAGCTCCGCGACAGCCCGGTCGATTCCTGCTTGAACTCGTCGAAGATATGCGGAATGAATTGCTCCTCAATGCCGATCCCCGTGTCGATGACACGGATCACCGCGGTGGCCTCTTTTTGCTCGACCACAATCTGCACCTGGCCTTCTTCGGTAAACTTGATCGCGTTGCCGATGATGTTGTAGAGAATGCGATCCAGATAGCGAGGATCCAGGTTGGCCGACACTGGCTTGGCAGGACGCCGCAGTTCAACAGGTAGATTTTTCTGACGGGCCAATGGCTTCAAGAGGCGCAAGATTTCAGTGACCTTCTCTCCTACATCCACATATGTTCGCTGCAACTCCATCATTCCTGATCGCAGCTTGGCGATATCCAGCAACGAGTTGACGGTCAGCAACAGCCGTTGGCCGTTCGATTCAATCGGGTCGATCAACTCATCGTATTGCCCGGTCAGTTCCTCTTTCAAAATGGACGAAAAACCAAGAATGGCCGTCAGCGGCGTCCGCAACTCGTGCGAGGTGTTTGCCAGAAACTCATCTTTGAGCTTGTTGACCTGCGTAAGGCTCTCGTTGGCCTCCTGCAACCGCCCATTCGCCTGCTGCAACCGCTCGTTGATGTGCCGCTCACGTGCCAGTTCGCGGGCCTGCTCCTGCGCCCGCTTGTTTTCCTGCATCACGGTGTAGTAGCGCCAATACATGGCAGCCGCGACCAGGAGCATGATGCCGTATAGGGCAAACGCCCACCACGTCAGGTACCACGGCGGCAAGAGCCGGAAGGCAAAAACCGTCTCGTCGCTGATGACACCCTGCGCATTGCGTGCCCGGACCCGGAACGTATACGAGCGCCCTCGCAGATCATTGTAGGTGCGCACAGAAACAGAGGTCCACGCCGACCATTCTTCGTCCCTGCCTTCCAGATAATACTGATACTGGGTACCTGACACATCATTGTAACTCCGCGCTCCCACTTCAAAGCGCAGATCGTTATGCACGTTCTCGAAGACCGGTGCTTCCATATCCGGCACGGGCGTACCCCCGTAGAGCACACGCCCCGTACTGGGCGACTCGACCTGACGAACTAACGCGCTAAAGGGCGCATCATACGGTTTTTGGATGTGCGGGTCGTAACGGATGAGGTCGGCCCCGTTCCCGATCCAGGCAATGCCATCCTCTTCCACGTAAAGCTGCACGACGTTTGCCTTTGGAAAACGCAATACCGCCGGTGTCTCCCGCGTATACGAGCCATCTTCCTGCTGCCGGGCAATTTCGATGCGGTCGGAATAAACCAGCCAGAAGGTCCCAGATTCCTCTACATAGAAAGTCAGCAGCGAATCCGGATTGGCTGCGCTGGTGGCGTTGAGCACGGGATCACGGTAGAAGGACGTGCCGCCATCAGTGTTTTCTTTATACTTGTAGAGCCCCTGTGTAGAAGCCAGGATGAGATCTTCATCTGTGGCAAAAAACTGCGTCACTCTTTCGGGCAATCCATCTTCACTCGTGAACTCCTTCCCTTCTCCCTGTAGCGGAAACTTTATCACCTTGCCATCTTCCGTTCCGACCCAGAGGTCTCCATTGGCTGTTTCCTCAACGGAGATGACACTCTCTTCAATCGGCTTGATGCGATTGCGAACCCTCCAACCCGACGCGGTCTCCTCCAATAGAGACACCCCCTTCTCGCTCCCCAGGTACAACTGCCCAGGATGCCGCACGGATTTCTGAATTTCATAAACAGGTTCCGATATTCCCTCTACCTGTTGTGGTTCTTCTCTTTCTCGAATGGCAAAGAGACCCTGGTCGGTCCCTGCAAACAACACGTCACCCTTTGAATGTAAAATCCACGATTTTCCTCTATATATTCGTTTAAAACCTGCTTCTTGGTAGGTTGGGAGCACATCCACAGGTTCTTGGTCCATCTCATACACCCCCGTAGTTGTCGCAATATAGAGGCGTCCTTGATGTCGCTCAATGTCAGCAATATATCCTTCCAGACCGCGATCAGCATTGAATTTTGATAGTGCGGAAGGCACATCTGCCCGCACGACTCCCTGGTTATCGAGTGCGATCCACAGCCCTCCTTGTCTGTCCACAAAGATTGCATTGACCCAGTCGCCCATAATTGATTCGTTGAGTCGTTGCACCACACGCCCCTGTGCATCAATCACCACGATCCCGCCCCCATCTAAGGTACTGAGGGCATAGCGCCCCCCGGCAAGCGTTGTACCATGATAGAGTCGAAATTCCTCCAAAAAAGCGTCGATTTCTGTGGAAAATGCTTTTGCTGAAACGCCATTGTATAGAAACAGACCTGCTTCGCGCGTAGCAATGAGCGTTTGGCCCTCTGCGTAGGGAGCCATCATGTACACGCGGAGATCCGCAAACCGCCGTCCATCCGGCATCGGTTGTAAGGCATCACCTTTCATCTGAAGCAACCCCACGCCAAACTCGCGGACGTAAAGTTGCCCATACACCACATGGGCGGTGTGAAAACCCGGCTCGCTGTTCCAGACCTTCATCTCGTCGCCATCCCAGCGGAATAGCCGCTCGGTGGTCTGAAAGTAAACACCTTCGTCGGTGGCCAGGGTATTCCACACATCCGTAAAATCCCGGTCTTCTGGCTTGACCTGATCCAGCAAAGACACAAACTGCATAGTGCCTGTAGAATCTGGGCGCAGGTAGCCGAAATCTCCCTGGACGCCTGCATGCACGACTCCGCCCTCATCAACGGCTAGCGAACGCACAATATTATTGGTAGGGGTCGAGATGGTTCGCCAGTGGGCTCCATCGTAGACCAGGATGCCATCATAATTGGCGACATAGATCAGCCCCTGCTTATCCTGTGCAAAGGCCCAGTTTTGGTGATGCTGGCGATAGTCCTGACGAGAGAAATGCTCGAAGAAATAGGGCATACCCACCTCTGACGAGGGAGTAGCCTGCCAGACCGGTACTTCTTCTGGCCCTGAAACCGTCTGGCCCATGACGAGCAAAGGCGTATAAAGCACGACCAGGCAGAAGTATGTGCTCAGGAACCGCATGGACCAGATGAAGGGGGTAGAGGGCAGACTGCCACCAGAGAGGAGGTGCATAAGCACCAAACGGCACCCGGTTTCCTTTTCAAGGTCGCAAGACCTGCTATGAAGATCAACCATGGGGGGAAGATTGAATCTTCGGTTGTATATCAAACGAGCGAATGCTTTGCAAGGTGTTTGGGAACACTAGCATCCGTAGAGCTAGAGTGTCGGATGATACACCAAGAAGTTTAGGACGAAGACGTTCCGTTTGTGACATTACTTAACAAAGGAATCTACTTTGAAACTGAAATTTCTCATCTTCCTGCTTAAGCATTTTCATACAAGGCCGGTTCTAATCGGCGGATTTGTGATTAACTTAAGCACTTTTTACATCAAGTTACAAGTTCGTTACAATCATAAGCGCAAGAACTGAAAAAATGCTCGTTTTCAACAGGTGCAAGCAACATTGCTTTTATCACTACCCCCTTCATTTGTACCCCTAAGCTCTTACAAGAGGCTTCCCATGAAAAACACCTCCACCTTCTACGCCCTGTTCTTCGCCGTTATGCTCATGCTCGCTGGTTGCAGCGCTGGTACCATCAGCGGCCCGGAGCTTGCCCCTGCTGACGAGGTAACGGTCCAGGATACTACCCCAGATGGCCCCAACGCGGCGCACAACGAAGGCGAGAATAAAAATGGTGGCTCCACAGTCCGCACAGGTGGCAGTCACAACAAAAACGGTGGCTCCACGGTCCGCACAGGCGGCAGTCACAACTAAGACTGCCTGCTAGATCACTTACCGTACTATACGCGGTGTTTCTTTACAGCCCGGCTGAAGCATTCAGCCGGGCTGTTGTGTTGTGTATATATCCTGACGGAACCCTTGCCCTTCCCTGATCTACAAAGCGGGCCTGTGCTGGTAGGATCATGCCTCTGTGCCCATGTCTGACATTGTTTTTGCGCTCACTGGTGACGTGCGCCGCAACTCGCGCGCGCTCAAGCAGCTTCGTTCGCTGGCGACGCTGGGCGTAACCATTGACGTCTACACGCTGGGCGCTCCGGCAGCAACCGAGACGATGGAAGAAAACATCCGCCTGCATTTTCTACCTCGCGCCTCGGGAAGCGGCCCGGGTTTTTTTGCGCGCAACCATCGCACGTTTCGGGAAGCCACTCGCTCGGCGCAGGCCCGCGTGTACCATGCCAGCGACCTCTACAACCTGCCCGCGATGCGCGCCACAGCCCGGCAACACGGCGGCAAGCTAGTGTATGATGCCCGCGAGTTGTATCCCTACGTTGCCTCTACGGCGGGCCGACCGACGGTACGGCAGTTCTGGCGTGTGGTAGAAGGCTATTACATCCGCCGGGCCGATGCCGTCTTTACCGTCAGCGAAAGCATTGCTGACCAGCATGTGGCGATGTACGGCATTCCGCGATCTACGGTGTTGTATAATGCCCCTCCGTTCGATTCTGTCACGCCATCGACCGCGCTCCGCGACCTAACCGGCGTCTCCGATGATACGGTTGTACTGCTCCACCAGGGACAAATTCAGAAAGATCGGGGATGCCTCCTACTGACCGACGCCATGCGCGACATGCGGGGAGCGGTGTTGATCTTCCTCGGCGGCGGACCGCTGAAGCCTGCTTTAGAAGCGCACGTCGAAAAGACCGGGTTGAATGATCGGGTGCGCTTTCTCGACCCGGTGCCGCCGGACGACCTGCTTCCGGTCACCGCTTCTGCCGATGTAGGCATCACGCTGCTCGAAGATACCTGCCTCAACCATCGGTTTGCTTTACCCAATAAGCTATTCGAGTATCTGATGGCCGGGCTGCCCGTGCTGGCGAGCGACTTGCCGGAGATACGGAAGGTGGTTAAAGGATTTGACGTAGGAGCGGTGGTAAACCCTACGGACCGCGAAGCACTCGTTAAGCGTATGCAAGATATGGCCGATGATAAACAGGCCCGACAGAGGTGGCAAGCCAACGCGCCTCGTGTGTTTGAAACCTTTAACTGGGAATCAGCATCTCAACGCTTTATCCGAATCTATCAGGATCTCCTATCTTCTTCCGTCCATCCATGAAACGCCTCTTTCTGCTCGCGCTGGTGCTGTTTCTTCCCTTTGCCACGGGATGTGCCCAGCCTACTTCAGATGCTTCGAGCGAGCAAACCCCGACCGTCAACGCCTCCACCGAAGTCGATCCGGCTGATTTCGAGTGGGCGTCTTTCGATGAGGCGACAGCAGCAGCCAAGGAGAGTGGAAAATATGTGCTGGTCGACATTTATGCACCGTGGTGTGGCTGGTGCCGCAAAATGCAGGAAGAGGTCTACACCAACGACGAGATCCGCACCTACGTGATGCAGCACTTCGAATACGGCCGCCTCGACATCGACGACAGCGAGACACGGCACGACTTCAAGGGCTACGACCTCACCTCCCAGGAACTCGGCTACGGTCTCGGTGCCGAAGGCACTCCCACCACCGTCTTCCTCGACAGCAACGGCGACTACATCACGCGCCTGCCGGGCTACGCCGACCTGAGTACATTTCGCCAGGTGCTCCACTATATCGGCACCAAAGCCTTCCAAGAGCAGACGTTTGAAGAATACGCGCAGGCTGCTGAGAACCAGGAATTGGGAACTGGGAAATAGGAAATGGCCAGCTACTTTCCATTCGCCAATTCCCAAACATACTGATCAGGACGGCGGTGTTGGAAAAACAATTGGCGTGCCGGCGATTGCTCGCACTGGAGCAAATCGATATCGGCATATAAAATCGCTTCTTCGCCCTCTGGAGCCTGTGCTACGGGTTGCCCGAAGGGATCGGTGACGAACGAGCCCCCACCAAATTCCAGCACATCTTCCTGGCCTACCCGGTTGGCGAGCGCCATGAAGTAGCCATTCTGAAACGCCGAGACACGCAGTTCGGCCTCAAAAAGTCCCTCCGGCCACTCACCCAGCGCTCCGGCCTGTGGCACCACGACCAGATCCGCTCCACCCAGCGCCAGCATCCGCAGGTATTCGGGATAATGTCGGTCGTAGCAGATGGCCACCCCGAGGCGTCCCACTGCCGTTTCATAGACCGGCGCACCGGTGTCACCTGGCGCATAGTAGCTCTGCTCGTAGAACCCTGCGTAATCAGTGATGTGCATCATGCGTGTGCGCCCGAGGAGCGTGCCGTCTGCCTCGATTACTGGCGAGGTGTCGAAGGCACAATCACCCTCGCGTTCGTAGAGATTGAGGACAACGACAACGCCCAGCCGCCGGGCAGCCTCGCAAAACGCATCCGTTGTGGGCCCTGGAATGGGCTCGGCCAGGTCAAGCACATCGGGGCCAGCCTGGTGTTGTGGATAAAAGGGCGTGAATGCCAGTTCGGGATACACCACGAGCTGGGCTCCGGCAGCAGCAGCTTCTTCCAGGGCCGCCAGCCCGCGTGCTACGTTGTGCATCAGATTGGCGGTGGGCTGGTGTTGAATCAGGGCAAGTTTCATCCGATAGGGTTCTAGGATTGTGCTTCTGGCCGTTGCCCCCGAACGATCCGTGGGAGACCCGCGAGATCTTTATTCAGAGCAACCTGCTCGAAGGGTGAGGCTTGCATCAACGCCACCACCTCTTCGGCATGGTACGCATCCGTCTCAAAGATAAGCAACCCACCCGGTGCGAGGAGTATTGCCGCGTGGCGAATGATGACTCGGTAAAAGAGCAACGGATCCTCGCCTGCAAAAAGCGCCAGGTGGGGTTCGTGGTCCCGTACATGACGGGCCAGGCTCTCCGCCTCGTCAAGCGCCACATAGGGTGGGTTGGAGATGAGCAAATCAAGGTTACCAGGCGCGACATCGAGGAATGCTCCCCCGAGTACGTCAGCCAGGAAAAAGTGGATGGCAAGACCGTGCTCATCTGCGTTCCGCCGAGCGACCACGAGCGCCTCCTCACTGATATCGCAGGCAAATACCTCAGCGTCCGGGCGTTCATGCTTAAAGGCAAGCGGGATGCAACCGCTGCCTGTGCCAATATCAAGCACACGGGGCGCAGACTGCTCGGCCAGCCACGCCAGTGCCGTTTCGACAACCTGTTCCGTCTCGGGACGCGGAATCAGCACCGCCGGGGTAACGTGTAATCGCAAGCCATAGAAATCGGCATGCCCGACGATGTATTGCACAGGCTCGTGCTGCAAACGCCGGGCGACCAGGGAACGCAGAATTTCGAGTTGTGCCTCCGTCATCTCGCGTTCTGGATACGCATAGAGGCGAGCCCGCGAATGGCCCGCCACCTCGCCCACCAGCCACTCCGCATTGCGACGGGCTTCGTCGATGCCCCCCTGCTCTAGCTGCTGCACGACTGCGTTGAGCACAGCAAGTTGTGAACGGTCCTTCAGATCAGAAATCATACGTCGATATCTGCTTTTGACACCCTGGCAATATAGGCTGCCCCTGCAACGCATGACCCCGGCAATGCTTCCACGGGACCTCTTTGCCAGAGCCGTCGTTTACGCCCCCGCATCAAGAAAGCCATAGTATCTTACCCTTTGCACCAAGAACCAGATACCGTATATTAGGCCCGGCTCTGACGCCCTGCTCCCATGGAATGGTTTCCGTGGGCCTTTTTTTAATAGCCTGCGTAAGCGTTTACACGCTGCCCCGTAATCAACGTAGTTAGCACTTCTGTACCTGATGACAACCAGAGATCAACTCGCGGCCCTAGCCGCAAATTTGTGGTGGACCTGGCATCCTGAAGCCATTGACCTCTTTCGCCGCCTCAACCCGAATGCCTTTCGCGCTTCCAACAACGCACCCGTCGCTGCCCTACGTGCCACCGATGAAGCCGTGCTGAATGATGCCGCCTTCGCCCGTGAAGTCGAGGTCGTATACGAAGCGTTCCAACAATACATGAACGCCTCGCCAACCTTCGGCGATGCGCCGCGGACCAGCTATTTTTGCATGGAATATGGCCTGCACGAGAGTCTCCCGCTGTATTCGGGCGGTCTCGGCGTACTGGCGGGCGACCATGTGAAGGCCACATCGGATCTCGGCCTGCCCTTCACAGCTATCGGAATGTATCTCAAGGATGGCTATTTTCGGCAGCGATTCGATGACCATGGCTGGCAGCATGCCGACTATTTCTCGCTGAATCCAGACAACCACCCGCTGACGCTTGTAACCAACGAACACGGTGATGAGGTAACGATCACGGTGCATCTGGGCCATCAGCCATTGCTGCTCCGGGCGTGGCGGCTTGATGTAGGCCGCACGCCGCTTTACCTGCTTGATGCCGACGTGGAAGGCAACCCCGAGCCCCTGCGTACGCTCACCCACAAGCTCTACCAGGGTGACCGCAAGATGCGTCTCCAGCAAGAGATCGTCCTTGGCATTGGCGGTATTCGCCTGCTGCGGGCCCTGGGTATCGAGACGGACGTGTATCACATGAACGAGGGCCACTGTGCTTTCCTGACCCTCGAACTCCTTCGCGAGCAGATGGCAAACGGCACGATCCAGCCGGACGCCGAAGCCTGGGTGTGCGAGCAGTGCGTCTTCACGACACACACGCCCGTCCCGGCCGGGCATGATCGCTTCGTGCCCTCGCTGTTCAATGAGGAGATGGCCGGTTTCCGGGCGCAGACGGCGTTCTCAGAAAGCGACCTGCTGGCCTATGGTCGCGTCAACCCGCATGATGACCACGAGTCGTTTACAATGACGGTGCTCGGGCTACATCTGGCGCGGCACGCCAACGGCGTCTCGGCGCTGCATGGCGAAGTGGCACGGCGGCAATGGCACCATTTTTATCCCGGTCGCTCGCTGGATGAGGTACCCATCGCGTCTATCACCAACGGCATCCATGTGCCCACCTGGACGGCCCCGCCTGCACGGGATTTCCTGAGCAAGCACCTCGGCGACTGGCTCGCCCATCGCCACGAACCGGACTTCGGGCAGGCTATCGCGGATTGCTCGGATGAGGACCTGTGGGCCTTGCGATCCACGCTACGCCGCCGCCTTATCGACTTCATCAACGAGCGCGTGCCGCAGCAGAGCCTGCCCCAAACGGCCGACCTCAACCCTGACGCGCTGACCATCGGCTTCGCCCGGCGCTTTGCTACGTACAAACGTGCTCCGCTGCTTTTCAGCGACATGGACCGCATCGTGCGGCTCTTCGAGCAGACCGAACGTCCGCTACAAGTTATCTTTGCAGGCAAAGCCCACCCCGCCGACGAAGGGGGCAAACGCTACATCCAGCAGATCTACGAGGCCAGCCAACACCCAGCCCTTAGAGGCAAGGTGCTCTTCCTGGAAAACTACAACATGGAAGTCGGGCGGATGCTGGTGTCGGGCTGCGATGTGTGGCTCAACAACCCGCGCCGCCCGCTCGAAGCCAGCGGCACCAGCGGTCAGAAAATTGCGACACACGGCGGCATGAACCTGTCGGTGCTCGATGGCTGGTGGCCCGAAGGGTACAACGGCCAGAACGGCTGGGCCATCGGACGCGAGGCCACAGG
>DATGCC010000826.1:0-2953 GCA_035312345.1 Rhodothermales bacterium | reverse complement strand
AAACCGAGTTAGCCGCCGTAGCGTTGGCGCTCAATGCTCGGCCGCGCAAAACGCTGGACTGGAGAACACCGGCTGAGGCGCTGGAGGCGTTCCTGCGGCTGGCAAACACAACCACCGTTGCGACGACCGGTTGAACCCAAGTTGCACGCCGCGGTCGCTATGATGGACGAGACGACTCCGTTCGGCTGCTTCTCGTTCCCAGATCGCCTGTTCGAGGGCATCAAGGGCCAAGTCGCTCTTCAGCGAATTCGATACGCGCCAGCCGACGATTCGTCGTGAGAAGGCGTCGATGACGAAGGCCACGTAAACGAAGCCGCGCCAGGTTGCAACGTACGTCAGGTCGGAGACCCATAGCCTATTGGGACGCTTTGCTGAGAAGTCGCGCTCTACGAGGTCCAGGGGCCGATCCGCAGCCTCCGCGGGAACGGTTGTTTTGAGCCGCCTGCCACGAACCGCGCCGCGTAGCCCCATCTCCCGCATCAGGCGAGTCACCGTACATCGAGCGACGGCAATGCCTTCCCGTGTCAACTGTCGCCATACCTTGCGCACGCCGTAGACGCTAAAGTTGGCCTCCCACACGCGCTGGATCTCCGCGCGCAGTTCTTCGTCGCGCCTCGCTCGGGCAGGTCGCAGCGCCGGGTCGGCTGCTCGGGCCTTGTGGCTGTAGTAGGTCGACGGAGCAATCGGCAGCACCTTGCAAATCGGCTCGACTCCGTAGTCCTCTCGGTGGTCGTCTATGAAGGCAACCATCATCTCGGTCGGCGGCCCCGGGCTCCGCCTGGGCAAAATAGGCCGAGGCCTTACGCAGGATCTCGTTAGCTCGGCGCAGTTCCCGGACCTCACGTTCGAGTTCCTTTATCCGGGCCCGCTCGTCGGATGTCGTGCCTGCTCTGCGGCCCTGATCGCGCTCCTTCTGGCGGACCCATTTGCGCAGCGTCTCAGCCGTGCAGCCGATCTTCTGTGAGACGGAGCGGATAGCGGCCCACTGAGAGGGGTGTTCGTGCTCGTGCTCGAACACCATGCGGACGGCCCGCTCGCGGACCTCGGGGGAGTACCTGTTCGATTTGTTCATGACTCCAAGTTCTCAAAGTTTGGAGTCTCCGGCAAACCCGGGGCGGTTCACATCAACTCTGGCAAGCAGGTCTTCGTATTCCAATTCAGCATCGGACAAGACCGGATGTTTCCTGTCCAATACACCGTGTTTATAGGAAGGCACATCCCCAAACTTATCCTTTAGTCGTTTGAGGTACCGATACCGATCTCTACGTTGGTGCTCATTGACAATTGATTCAAGTGCTTGCGGCACAACCTGTTGACTTTCGTTGAACAGGAGAAATGCCTTCCTTGGACATTGCCAATATGCGACAACGAGTTCAGACGTGACTTGCTGCTTCCTCTCCATATGCGACCCACTATGAGCTCAGGGCTGACGGATCAATGGGCAACTAACATTAGCGCATACAGCTAGCGCTGCCAAGCACGTTATCACTAATTTCCGTCACTCACCCGCCGGTACCTCTAACTCATAGAACGCCGCCAGCCCGTTGCGCTGCTTGACGCGGAGGAGGACGGTGTCAGCGGATTCAGCGGCCACGCCCAACTCCCGAATGGCGTCTTCCAACGTATTGACCGCTTCGTCACCGATGCGGAGGATGATCACATCGCGGGGTAGTCCGGCGGCGGCAGCGACAGAGCCCTTGGCTATGTAAGCCAGATAAACGCCGCGCTGGGTGTCGAAGGCATCGCTCTCACGGGATGTTATCTCACGGAGGCCGATGCCCCAGTCTTCCAGTTGAAACGTCTCGGTGCTCGGCGTGCGCGGGTCGAGTTCGGGATAGCGCTCTGGTTCGGGTTCTTCCTGCGCAAACCAGTTGCTAAAGGCAGGATCGTCTTTGGCGAGCAATTGCACACGGAGTTGTTTTCGCTGGCCGCGTCGCCAGATATCCACATCCAGGTTGTCGCCCGGACGGTGGCGGGCGATGGCGCTCTGCAATTCGTTCGGCGCGTTCACAGCACGTCCGTTCAGAGACAGCACCACATCGCCCCGGCGCAGGCCACCCTGGTAGGCTGCCCCGCCCCGCTCTACGCGGTTGAGGTACACGCCCCCGATCTTGTCAAGGCCCAGTTCACGCGCTGCCCCCGCGTCGATGCCGAGAATCTCAACGCCCAGGAAGCCGCGCCGCACCTCGCCATAGGCGATCAAGTCGCGCGCTACCCGTGTCATCAGGTTGACAGGCACGGCGAAACCGTAGCCTTCGTACGACCCGCTCTCCGTAGCAATCGCCGTACTTATGCCAACGAGTTCGCCTTGCAGGTTGACCAGCGCACCCCCCGAATTTCCCGGATTAATGGCCGCGTCCGTCTGAATAAAATCCTCAATGCCAAAGCGATCTTCGATGATGTTGACCTGCCGCCCCAGCGCACTCACGATACCCGCCGTAACGGTCGAGGTCAGCCGGAATGGGTTGCCGACGGCCAGCACCCACTCGCCCACTTCCAGTTCGTCCGAGTCGCCCAGCGCAACGACGGGGAGTTGTTGGGGTTTGTTGATCTGAATGACCGCCAGATCGGTCGAAGCGTCAATGCCGACGACGCGGGCCTTGAACTGCCGCTTGTCGTCCAGCGTCACCAATATATTGTTGGCTTTCTCGACGACGTGGTGGTTCGTGATGATGTAGCCGTCCTCGCTGATAATGACACCGCTGCCGACACTCTGCCGGGGCATCTCGCGCAGGAAGCGGTCGTTCAGGTCGCCATCCTCGTCAAACTTGTGAAACCAGTCACGCGGCGCATCGCTGGTCTGGCCTTCAACTTGAATGTAGACAACGGCGGGGGTCACCTGACCCGCTACGTCCTTGAAGAGCCGGTTGAGCGTCAGTACATCGGCGGGCACGGGAATCTGCATTTCGGCCGAATCGGTGGGCATCGCCATCGGGCGCGGCGGATCGCTACG
>DATGCC010000825.1:0-4082 GCA_035312345.1 Rhodothermales bacterium | reverse complement strand
GTACCGGATACCGGAGGGGCTTCGTCTTCCACCAGCCCTTTGGCAATCTGCTTGGCAAAGTAGTAGACCCGCTTCAAGTACTCGATAATCTCGGACTCTATCCGGTAGAGGGGCAGGCGATCTTCTTCATTGATGGCGAGGCGGTTGGCGAGATGCATCTCCGCGCGGGAAGCCAGCCGGTTGATTTCTGCCTTGGCGTCGATGACGTTGGCCGCCATGCCCGGGTCGGAGGCATCCAGGGACTCAAGCGCCATCTGGACTGCCCAGGCCACCCTGGCATGGAGTTCTCCGAGCACTTCTTGGGTGGGGACACTGATCTCCAGGTTGGTACGCAGGCGCTCCAGCCCCGCCGCTACGATGTTCGTCTCGATCATGTCCCCAATGTTCTCCATGTTGTTTGCAGCAGCGACATACTGATAGATTTGCTGTGACTGGGCCGTGCCGAGGTTTTCCTGAGACAGCTTGCCGAGGTAGCCTACAATAGCCGTGTGCAGCACATCGACCTCGTCGTCCAGGTCAGCCAGGGCTTTCAGGTCTTCCCTGGTGCCTTTGAAAACGGTAGGGAGTGACTGGACGACCATATGGTGTGCCCGTTCGCCGAGGCGACGTAGTTCCATGCGCACGCGGTCCAGGGCAAGGGCGGGGGTGTCCAGCAAGAGGTCGTCGAGGTAGCGGGGCTGAATAACGGCTTCTTTTGCTGCTGGACGCTTGGGGACAAGCCGCTGAACCAGCCACGCGAACGGCCCCGTGAAGCCGATAAAGATGAGGGTGTTGGCGACGTTGAAGATGGTATGGGCGTTGGCAATCTGGCGCGGCGTTTCTGCGGCCTGCTGGGTCACCACCGTGCCGCCTTGCGCCACGGGGGAAATATGCCGAACCAGCCAGGCCAGTTCGTCGATGAACGCAAGCCAGATAACGACGCCGACGATGTTAAACAGGATATGAACGACAGAAGCCTGAACGGCTTCGCGCGGCTTCCCGATGGCGGCCAGCAATGCCGTCACACAGGTACCAATGTTCGCGCCAAAGACGAGGGCGATGCCCGCTTCCAGCGTGATAAACCCCTGGCTCGCCAGCACAATCACGACGCCCGTCGTGGCGGCGGAACTCTGGATGATGCCCGTAAAGACAGCACTCACCAGAATGCCCAGAGCGGGGGTTTCCATATGGCCCATGAGGGCAATGAACGGTGGATACGAGCGGAGTGGTTGGGTGGCTCCGCTCATAAGCTCCATCCCGAAGAAGATCAGACCCAGCCCCATGAGCATCGTGCCATACTGCCGTACCTTCTCTTTCTTGGAGACAAACGACATGGCAAACCCGATAGCTACAGGCACCAGCGCGTACTGGGTGACCTTGAAGGCAATGATCTGCGCCGTCACGGTGCTCCCGATGTTTGCCCCCATGATAAAGCCTATCGACTGGGACAGCGACATCAGCCCTGCCGAAATAAAACCGATAACGAGTACCGTCGTGACCGAAGACGATTGGACGATGCTTGTCACAAAGGCTCCTGTCAAGGCGGCCTTGAACCGATTCGTTGTGAAGCGAGCCAGCAACCGTTTCATGCCCCCTCCAGCGACCAGCTTGAGGGCATCGGTCATCTGCTCCATGCCGAACAGAAACAGGGCCAGCCCCCCTGCAAGGCCAATGATAATCTGAAGGGTGTTGAGGCTGGAAGCGCCATCCATAGGGTGCGCGGGCGGGTTAGAAAAGCCCGTTCTATCCGGTGATCATCTGCTTGGGTGCCTATGTTAATAAATTGTTTCCAAAGGTGTAAGAGGAGGGGGGATAAAGAGAAGGGATACAGGGAGCCGAAGGCAAGTCCCTTGAGCCGTTTCAGCAAGGAGGTAGGAAGGTACGTACGGAAAATCCCTACAGTCCCCGTCGCTCGTTCCGTGCATGCCCCTACGCTCGCCGCTGTGAGGCATTCGCCCATTACCGCTCGATCTTAGGCTTCGGCCGGGTGGAGCATTTTCATCTGTCACTGACCGCTAGGAAGCATTGGAGAGCCTGCGATGAACGCTACCCATTTCACCGAAACGGATCTCATCGACTTCTTGCAGAATCCGGCCTCATATCCGCACGGGCCTCCTTCGGTGCGGCTGGTGCAGACGCATATCTCGCTGGTGGCTATCGCTTCGCCCTACGTCTTTAAGGTGAAAAAGCCCGTCGATTTTGACTTTCTCGATTTCTCTACGCTGGCGAAGCGCAAGCACTTCTGTGAGCAGGAGGTCGCGCTCAACCGGCGGCTCTGCGCCCGCATCTACGAAGGCGTCGTTCCAATCTGGTGGTCGGAGGAAGGTTTTTCGTTTGAGGGCACCGGTGAACCCGTCGAGTACGCGGTGAAGATGAAGGAACTGGCGGCGGCAGGTTTTCTGGGTCGGCTGCTGGAAGAGAATGCGGTCGGGGCGGACGCCATCGACCGGGTTGTAGAGAAACTCGTGGGCTTCTATCGTAGCGAATCATCTACACCAGAAATCGCGGCCTGGGGACGTGTCGAAAAGCTGAAGATCAGCACCGACGAGAACTTCGATCAGACCGCGTCTTTCGTGGGCGAGGCATTGCCGGGCGTAACGCTGAAAGCCGTGCAGTATTTCACCGAAGCGTTTTATGAACGCGAGCATGATCTGCTAGAACGTCGCTGTGCAGAGGGGCACCTCCTCGATTGCCACGGCGACCTGCGGGCTGAGCACATTCACCTATCCGATGCTGGTGTGTGCATCTACGATTGCATCGAGTTCAACGAGCGTTTTCGCTACATCGACGTTGCCAGCGATATTGCCTTCCTGGCAATGGACCTGCGTTTTCATGGGCATCCGCAACTCAGCCGCTACCTTGTGCAGCAGATGGGCGACGTGCGCGGAGATGCCGTTCTTGCCCGCTTGCTTCCGTTCTATGGGTGTTATCGGGCTTACGTGCGGGGCAAAGTCGAACTCATGCGAAGTGAGGAAGCGGAAGTGCTATTCGCTGACCGCGCTGACAGTCGCAACGAAGCTCGACGGTATTTCCAACTCGCGCTCAGCTATGCTGTGGGTGGAGACGGGCCGTGTGTGATCGGGATCATGGGCCGTGTAGGCTCTGGAAAAACCACCATCGCCCAGACGCTCGCCAAGGTGCTGGGCTGGAATCTTGTTTCATCGGATCGCATGCGCAAGACGCTCGCGGGCGTGCCACTGCGTCAGCGGGGCCCTGCTGCCGAGCGCAAGCGCCTCTATGCTTCTACGCTGACCGAGCAAACTTACAAGGCCCTCCAGGAACACGCCATCACGAACGCCCATGCCGGACGTAGCACCCTCATTGATGCGACCTACAGCCGCCGCCAGCATCGCGAAATCCTTCGGGAAACGCTCGGGCGTGAGCATATCCCCTGTATTTTTGTCGAAGCCACCGCATCTGATAAGGTATTGCGCGCCCGTCTTGCCCAGCGTGAGCATCAGGACGATATGATCTCGGATGCGCGCCTGGAAGACTTCGAGATGCTGACTGCTCGCTACGAAGCGCCCGAATCGGTGCAAGATGCCCGCTTCTTTGCGGTGTCCTCGGAGACGGAAGTGGAGGAGACCGTAGGTGCCATCCTCAAGGCGATCATAGACCAACGTCTGTCCGAGCCTGTGCCAGCCACCGCATTTCCTGTGGTGGTCTGAGATGCGTGACTACGAGACCATACCGCTGTCTCCACCTGAAGAACGCCCGGTGCGGCAGGAAGACGAAACGGTGCCAGCATTGCCCTGGCATGCACAAGACGAAGCGGATGTGGTGCAGAGGCTCGGCGCGGATCCAGAGCAGGGCCTTTCCAACGACGAAGCGCAGCAGCGGCTAGGTCAGGTTGGTCCCAATGAAATCACTACCCAGGCGCGAGCGCCCTGGTACCACGTCTTCGGGCGGCAGTTCACCGAAGTGCTGGTCGTGATCTTGATGGTGGCCGCGGCGGTGTCTTTCCTCGTAGGAGCCGCCGTTGATGCCATCACGATCCTCGTTATCGTGCTGCTCAACGGCGTGCTGGGCTTTGTGCAGGAATGGAAAGCCGAGCGGGCCATTGAGGCACTGCGGCAGATGTTGACCCCGCATGCCCGCGTCCG
>DATGCC010000824.1:0-2681 GCA_035312345.1 Rhodothermales bacterium | reverse complement strand
CGAGCGACACGACCTGGGTGGATCTGGGCACCGCACGGTCGGTGCAGTTTCCGCTGTTGCCTGCCGGGTCGTATCGCTTCGAGGCGCGGGCCGTGCGCGGAGACAGCACACCAGGGCCATCGATCACGCAGGCACTGACGGTGGTGCCTCCCTTTTACCGCCGTTGGTGGTTTTTGGCCATGGTCGGCGGGCTGTGTTGTGTGCCCTTCATCGCTTGGCATCGCAATCGGCTCGACAAGCGGCTGGCCGTCGAGAAGCTGCGGCTGCGCATCGCCACTGACCTGCATGACGACATCGGTAGTGGTTTGACCGAGGTGTCGCTTTACAGCGAACTTATCCGCCGGTCTGCGCAGGGCGAGGCCGCCCAGTGGGCCACGCAAGTCGGCGAGATGGCACGGCACCTGCTCGATGCCATGCGCGACATCGTCTGGGCCATCAACCCGGAACTGGAAAGCTGGGAAGCCCTCGAACTGCGCATGAAAGACTATGCGGCTTCGCTGCTCTTCCCGCAGGACATCCAGTTCGAGATGACCGGGGAGATGAGCCGACGGGAGCCAGCACTGTCGGTAGATGTGCGACGTAACGTGCTCTTGATATTCAAAGAATCGCTGCACAACGCCGTGCGCCATGCCCAGTGCCAGCGCGTGGAGGTGCAATGGCGGCTAACCCCCTACACCCTTTGGTTGGACATCAAGGATGACGGCACCGGCTTCGACGCGGCGCGGGCCTGCTCGGGCAATGGCATGGCGAACCTGCGCAGGCGAGCCCAGGAAATCGGAGCCGACTTGAAGCTGGAGACATTTCCTGGCGAAGGGACAAAAATCAAACTTAGCGTCCCGCTGCAATAGGCTGCTTTGCAAGATCACCCGAACAGGTGATGCCTTTTCTACGCGAAAGGATGTATTATGAATGGGAGAAAAGGGGAAAAGATGAGAGAGAGGAAAATTCTTTTGCCCTCTTCCCCCCTCACCCCTTCTCCCTTTCCGCTTGGCTTCCAACACCTTTCAGGTAAAAGCAGTGTCTGATATAAATGTACTCGTCGTTGAGGACCTGACCCCTATCCGGCAGGCACTTCAACTGTTGCTTGATGGTTCGCCGGGCTATGCCTGTGCAGGGGCCTACGGCGATGTAGAAAGCGTCCTGGCCGACAAAGTCGTGGCGGCACCGGACGTGGTGCTGCTCGATATTGGGCTGCCCGGCATGAGTGGCTTGCAGGCGCTAGGACCGCTGTGCAAGCGCTGGCCCCGCACCGAGTTTCTGATGCTCACGGTCAATGAAGATGCGGCACAAGTCTTTGAGGCGTTGTGTGCAGGAGCCACGGGCTATCTGCTCAAAAGCACGCCGCCCGCCGCCTTGCTGGACTCTATCCGCGATGTGCACGAAGGTGGGGCACCGATGGCGGCATCCATTGCCCGCAAGGTGGTCCACGCGTTTCGCAAACCGGCGCTCACGGCCGACGAACTCACCGCCCGCGAGCAAGATGTGCTGGATCGGCTCATCGAAGGCAAATCTAACAAGCAGATCGCTGAGGAATTGTTCATCAGCCTCAACACGGTGGCGACGCACATCAAGCAAATCTACCAGAAGCTGCATGTGCGATCACGAGCAGAAGTGGTGGCCCGCGCAACGAAGCGATGGGCTTGAATATTCTTGCTGCAAAACCACCCGAATGGGTGAGGCGCAGGGTAGGAAAGCGCAGGTAATTTGCCGGTGTTCATTCGCTTCCGCTGTGGGTAGCGAAATGCTTCAACACACCTGAGCTAACAACCTGCCATGTATACCAGAACGCTACTGTTTCTTGCCATCCTGCTCGCTGGCTTCGCCACGCAGGCCCTCGCCCAGATCACCATCACCGAGAGTGATCTTCGGCAGCAACTCTTCAAAAATGTTACGACGACCACCTACGAGGCTACCTACGATGCTACGACATTCGAGGGCTTTCAGGCCATTGCTAATCAAACAGGCGGCAATCTGACGTTCGATTTTCGCAATGCCACGTATAGCCAAAGTAGTACCTACAGTGCAGAGCTTTACGACTGCGTTGTTTCTGATCTGCCAGCCTGTAGCGATCCTGGCTTTTCGGCGGCGAACCTCATCTATCGATCTAGCCCGAAAGGCGGCGTGAGTACAGATTCGGTGGCCTTCGCGCTACTGGACGAACAGGGGTTTTACCTCTTAGGCGGTGCGGCGCGTGGCGAATACGACCAGACTAATCCTGGCGATGAAAATGTCACGTTCAAGTTCTCGCCCGCCATGCTTTTCATGAAACTCCCGCTGACAATGGGCCTGACGTGGGAGCAGACATCGGTACTGAGTTCTGATTTTTTTGAGTACATCGAGGTCAGCTTCAAGGAGGAACACACCGTGGCAGGGTGGGGCCGTCTCCTCACGCCGCATGGCCAGGCCGATGCGCTCATGGTGCACGGATTGCTAACCTCTATATTCTACTTTCAGGGTAATGGTATCCGTGGAGACTCTATCCACGTTATCGACTTTCTGACCAAAACGGGCCTGGCAGCAAGCATCTATCTGGATGCGCAGGGTAATGTGATCTCAGCCGATTACACGGTGCCCGGCGACCTCGGCTCTGGCATCGACGACGACCACGATGTGCCCGCCAGCATCGCCCTCGACCAGAACTTCCCCAACCCTTTCAACCCCTCAACAACCATCCCCTTCAC
>DATGCC010000823.1:0-9875 GCA_035312345.1 Rhodothermales bacterium | reverse complement strand
TATAATGCAGTGAAGGTCTTCGATCTGGTGAATGATCGGGCCATACAACTCTCTGACTATCGTACGATGATGCCCGGTTTGCCGCACTGGGCTGCTGCAGGCGATAAGGTCTATTTGTACAACGAGGGTCGGCTTGAGGTGTTCGACACCGGCAAGCAAGCTGCCAGTAAGCATCGTGCCGATGCACCGGTGTTCTTCATCAAGCAGGACCGTATTGCTACGGCTATCCTGGCCCAAAAGGGGATTTCGGAAATCGGACCTTTTCGAGAGGAGCGAGTGCTCAACCTGGTTGTCGCGCCCGATTCGTCAAAGATGGCGTTTGAGGTGATGGGTGGTCATCTCTACGTGATGGGTACTGATGGAGCCGGACTGGTAGACCTCGGTGTAGGCTATCGTCCCCAGTGGTCGCCAGATAGCGAGTGGCTTGTATATATGCGGACGGAAGATGATGGGCACCAGTTTACCGGGTCTGAGCTCTACGCGGCCCGCATCAATGACCGCGCCATCGTGCAACTCACCCAAACGCCAGACCGACTGGAGATGAACCCGTCCTGGTCGCCTGATGGCACCCAAATCGTTTATGACGATAAGGGCGGTATTTATGTGGTCTCTGTCATCCGATAACCGCCCCATGCGTGTCCTTTTCCAGTGCTACCGTTTGCTGCCTGTACCCATGCCTCGTTTGTTACTTTTTGCGCTTGTTCTCTGCCTCGGGACTCCTGCCTCGGCTCAGGTCACGGGTCTGAGTGGTTGGAATATTTATCTTGACCCAGGCCACAGCCAGAACGAAAATCAGGGGGCCTACGGATATGCCGAGGCCCACAAAGTGTTGCGCGTTGGGCTGGCGCTGCAAGAAATACTCCTGACGACCACCGACATTGACACGGTCTACATTTCCCGCACGAACGATAGCCAGCAGGTGTCGCTAAGCCAGCGCGTGGATCATGCGAACAGCGTGGGAGCGGCCTATTACCATTCTATTCACAGCAACGCCGCCGCGCCGAGCGCCAACTCGGTCTTTGTCCTCTGGCCACAACGGCGGGATGGGAGCGAGGGCAGCCCCAATGGTGGAAAGGCGATGGCTGAGTTGATGGGGCCCCAGTTTGCAGAGAACATGCGCATCCCGACAGCCTTCGACGGGGCCATCGGAGAGTGTGACTTTTACGGGGTATCCAGTTGTCGGACGGGACCCAAAGGGGCGCGTAACTTTGTGCAGAGCTTCACCAATATGGCTTCGTCGCTCAGTGAGGCGGGCTTCCACACCAACCCGACACAGAATGCGAGGAACATGAACGCAGCGTGGAAGCGGTTGGAGGCCAAGGCGCTCTACTGGGCGATCCTCGACTTTCACGGCCTCTCGCGTCCCGTCGAGCACACCCTGACGGGCATCATCAGCGACATCGAAACCGGGCAGCCTCTCAACGGTGCGCGCATCACCGTCGGCGGCCGAACCTACACCACAGATACCTTTGCCTCGCTCTTCTCACAGTACAGCAATGATCCTGACGAGATCCACAATGGATTCTATTATCTGGAGGATCTGCCTCCTGGGACGTTGCCTGTGACGGTGGAGGCGGACGACTATGCCTCTTTCAGCGGGGAGGTGACGCTGGTCGATACGGCCCTGACCTTCTTCGATGTACAACTCATCTCCGAGATCCCACCCTTTGTTGAGGCGTCGTCTCCGGAGCCGGAGGCGACCAATTTCCGGATCATCGACAACATCGTGCTCGAATTCAGCCGACAGATGGACCAGGCCTCCGTTGAGGCGGCCTTCTCCATAGATCCGGTGACGCCTGGCACCTTTTCCTGGTCGCAGAATGATACCCGGCTCCTCTTCAACCCGGACACCCTGGCTGCACAGACGGACTATACCATCACGATAGCGGAGCAGGCCGAGGGCGCTTTTGGCCATCCCTTTGATGGCAACGCCGACGGGACCGGGGGAGACCCCTTCGTGCTGCATTTCCAGACGGGATTCCCTGATGCGTTTCCCCCGGCCCTGGTAGCCAGCCAGCCGTCGCCAGGTACCCGCGATGTAGAGTTGGATGCGGTGATTACGCTCGTTTACGATGAAGCGCTCCTGCCGTCCTCGGTCACAGAAGACCGGGTGCGCCTCGAACCGACGACAGGGGGCGAGGCCGTATCGGGCCTGGTGGAACAGTATCTCGCTGGGGAAGCCGGGGTCTTGACGTTTTTCCCAACAGAACCACTGGCCGCTCAAACGCCCTATCGGCTTGTTATTGAGCCGGGGCTTCAAGATCTCTTCGGTAACGAATTAACGAGCAGGCAGCAGGTGGTGCTTACCACCGGGGACGCCTCCGCATCACCCACCGGCATCGATGATTTTGAGCAAGATGTGGAGGCGAACTGGTGGGCCCCACAGCAGAGCGGCACAACCACAGGCATCGTCACGGATTCCACCCATTTTACGGTGGACTCCACAGTTGTCAACCGGTCTACAGGGAGCCAGGCTTCGGCACGGCTGGATTATGGATGGAATGTCCAGGCTTCCGAATGGCTCTTGCGAGCGTATCTGAGTGGTGGCCCGCCGCGTGAGGTCGTTTTTGACACGTCCTATGTGGTACAAGCGCTCATCTTCGGCGATGGGAGTGGGACGCGTTTCCGATTTGCTATCGATGAGCAGGTGCCTGATGCGCAGGCTGCTTTCCATGAGGTGAGCCCATGGTACACCGTTGACTGGGTGGGCTGGCAACGCATCACCTGGGATATTACCCGCGATGGGACGGGCAGTTGGCTCGGTAACGGCATGGTGGAAGGGGCCCTGCGCTTCGACAGCTTCCAACTCTCGTACGAGCCGGGAGGATCACCTTTCGGCACCTTGTATATCGACGATATGCGCGTCGTGCAGAAAGGCATTCCTACCGCTACCGAATCCGAAGGGGAGGTGCCAGGGCGTTTTATCCTCTATCCGAATTATCCGAACCCGTTCAATCCCACGACCACCATTCGCTTTGCGTTGCCCGAAGTAGTGGAGGTCACGGTGCGCGTTTATAACGCGGCGGGCGCGGTGGTGGCAACGCTCGTCGAGGGAGAACGGTATACGCCGGGTGCGCACGAGCTAACCTGGGACGCCCGTGGCCTGCCGAGTGGGGTCTATTTCTGCCGTATTGATACGGGCCGTGACCTGCGCGCTATGCCCATGGTGTTGGTAAAGTGATTTGCATCGATAACCATTCAGAGGGGTCTATTTGTCTTTTGTCGTTATTTATTTCCCATTTAGGTGGGAATCGCTTGTTTTGTATTGCATTCGTCCCATTCCATACCTTTATTTTAACTTAATACGACGCCGTTCTTCGTCGCATGCCGCTGAGAATGACGCTCCTGCTCGATCCAAGCTATGCAACTACCCATGAGAGTCAGCATTTTAAGCCTTTTTGCGCTCTTTCTTCTCGTGCCCTGTTTGTCTGTCCATGCACAATCCGGTAAGATTGCAGGGCAGATTACCGATGCCGCGACAGGCGAAGCCTTGCCCGGGGTCAATGTCCTCATTGAAGGAACGTCGCAGGGGACGATTTCGAATGCGGAGGGCTATTATGTCATGCTCAATGTCGCCCCGGGTACCGTGATCCTCCGGGCGTCCTTCATTGGTTTTACGCCCCAGCGCATCGAAGGGGTGCGGGTCAACATTGACCAGACGACCACGGTAGACATTGCTATGCGAGAGGAAACCCTCGGGCTAGAGGAAGTCGTCGTCACCGCCGAGCGACCCGTGGTGCAGCGTGATGTCTCCAACAGCCAGGCCAATATTACCGCCGAGGAGATCCAGTCGCTGCCCGTTTCGAGTGTGAGCAGTGTGGTCGGTTTGCAAGCCGGGGTTCAGGGGTTGTCGGTGCGGGGCAGCGGGTCCGACGAACTCTCTTTCATGGTCAACGGGCTCACGCTACAGAATGAGCGTAACAACGCGCCCTATACCACCATCAGCCTGGCCTCTATTGAAGAAGTGCAGGTACAGACAGGTGGTTTTAATGCCGAGTATGGCAACGTCCGGTCGGGGGTCATCAATGTGGTGACGAAGGAAGGGCAACGTGACCGGTACACCGTTGATGTGATTGCCCGTTACAGCCCCCCTGCGCAGAAACACTTTGGTGCCCCCGCCAACGACCTGAATTCGTATTGGATTCGTCCGTATGTGGATCCTGCTGTGGCGTTTACAGGGACCGAAAATGGGGCCTGGGATGAGGCTACCCAACAGCAGTATCCTACCTTCGAGGGATGGGTCGCCGTGGCGGAGGACCGCCTCACGGATGACGATCCGACCAACGACCTCTCGCCGGAAGCCTTGCAGCAGGCGTTCCTGTGGCAGCATCGCAAGCAAATGGAAATCGTCGAGCCGGACTATGATATTGATGTAGGCATCGGGGGGCCCATACCGGGCCTGCGAAACTTGGGCAACACACGCTTTTATGCCTCCTTCCGCCGCGACCAGGACATGTACCTGATCCCGTTACACACCGACCGCTACGAGGAATATTCCGCCCACCTGAAGGTGACCTCCGACATCGCACGGGGCATGAAGCTTAGCCTTGAAGGACGCCTTGGAGAGATCACGGGTACGGCCAGCAGCCGCACCGGGCAGCCTGGGGTCTTCCGCTCGGCATTTGGTATAGCCAGCCAGATGAGCCAGGTTAGCTTCATCGATACCCGCATCTTTTCTACCGATTACTGGACGCCTACCACCGTCAAGACCAACGCCATCGGGCTTAAGTTTACGCACGCCCTCAGCCCGACGACCTTCTATGAGGTACGACTGAACCGCTTCGCGTCGGACTATGATAGCAATCCCGGTCGGCTACGCGATGAGACGTCCGTGGTCTTCTTCGGCGGCGTTGGTTTCGACGAAGCGCCCTTCGGGTTTCAGCCCCGCCCTACCTTCGGGGTTGATGGCATGCGCACGGGCGTGGGTATGAGCAACGCCCGCGACACCAGCCAGGTCACTACGTGGAACCTGAAGGCAGACATCACCAGCCAACTCAACCGGTATCTTCAGGTCAAATCCGGTATCGAGTACAACCTGTCCGACAGCCGCATCAACTACGGCAGCTTCGACGAATTCCTGCCCAGCAGCAACTCGCAGTCGGAGTGGGATCGTTCGCCTGTGCGCGGTGCAGCCTACGCCCAGAGCAAGCTGGAGTTTAAGGGGATGATTGCCAACGTGGGGTTGCGGCTCGACTATTTTCATGCCGGGGGGGAGTGGATCACCTTCAATCCGTTTACCCAGGCGTTCTCGGCCCGTCTCTCCGCAGGCATCGACACGCTGTTGACCGAAGAGCCTACTGACCACCTCTTCACGCTGAGTCCTCGTGTAGGCGTTTCCTTCCCGGTCACTGATGTCAGTAAGCTCTATTTTAACTACGGACACTTCCGGTCTATGCCAGATCCGAACAACCTGTACCTCATCGAATTCTTTACCTCGACAGGTCAGGTGAATCAGGTCGCCAACCCCAATAACCCGTTGCCGAAAACAGTGGCCTATGAACTAGGCTACGAGCAGTCTTTGCTGAACCAATTCCTGGTCCGGGTGGCGGGGTATTACAAGGATATTTCGCTGGAGCCGCGTCTGGTGAATTTCATCAGCCGGGATGGGCAGAGTAACTATTTTCTGAGCGAGCCGAACAACTTCGCCGACACGCGTGGCTTCGAGGTGACGCTGGCGCGCAACCGGGGGCGCTGGGTGCGGGGTTTCATCAACTATACCTATATGGTGACCACCAGCGGTTACTTTGGCTTCCGCCAGATCAGCGAAAATCCCACAGCCCAGCGTGAATTTGAGAACAGTGACACCGAACGGCGCCGCGCCTCCTCCCGCCCCGTGCCGCGTCCCTACGCACGGCTCAACCTGGATTTCTTTAGCCCGGGTGACTTTGGCCCGGCCCTGGGGCCGGTGCATCCGTTGGGCGACGTACGGGTGAGTTTCATCGGAAGCTGGCAGGATGGCGGCAAATTTACCTGGACCGGCGGCGGCTCGGTACCCGGCGTGCTCAATAACGTCGATTTCCGGGATAGCTGGAACGTGAATCTGCGCTTCAGCAAGATGTTCGATGTGGGCGGCAACCGCCTGGAGGTTTTTGCCGATGTGTTTAACCTCCTCAACCGTCGTCAGCTTTCCTTCAACGGATTCGTAGATGGCAATGACCAGACTGCGTATCTGCAATCCCTCCACTTCCCTGCCTCGCCCGACTATCCCAACATCCCGGGTGATGATGTGGTGGGCGATTACCGGGAGGAGGGTATAGCGTATGTGCCGATGACCGGCATCCAGTCCCGCGATGTGTTTAACAGCGCGACGACGCCTCCTGACCCTAACACCATTTATTACGAGTTCGACAGTAGCTCGTATATCGTCTATCAGGATGGCGCATGGGGGTCTGCCGATGCACAGCGTGTCGATCAGGTGTTGGAAGATAAAGCCTACATCGACATGCCGAACCAGGGCTTTCTGACGTTTCTCAATCCCAGAGATGTATACTGGGGCATCCGGCTTTCCTTCTAGATCCACGTTGTTGATCATGAAGCACAGACTATCCCATGATGCGCCAGGCACACATGAAGGCGCAGTCCGACGGACGCCAGTAAATGACCAGGCGCGTAGCGCCGCTGTAATGACGATTCATCAATCTCTTCAACTATGAAGGCTTTTTACGGTCGTAGGTTTACGGGTCAGTGGCGTTTGCTGGCTGCCGTGCTGATGGTCTGGCTCGGGAGCGGCGAGGCCCATGCCCAGTTTGAAAATAAATGGCTCGCTGCCGGCTCGCTACACAACTGGTACTCCGAGGTCGGTAGCGAATGCGAGGAGTGCGGATTTGTGCGCACGCAGCAGGACGGCCTGCGCTGGCCCGGCATCTACCGCTTCACAGATATGCAGGCGGCCAAAACCCTCTGGATCGGGGCACAGAATGTGACCGACGAAAATGGCAATGCTTTTCCCCGGCGGGTCGTCCATGTGGGGCCGCGTGTTTCCGGTGCGGGTGAGTTCTTTCCCGTTAGATTTGAGATGGTCAGCCGGTTCGAGCCGCCCGTCGTGTTTGTTGATGGCGTGCTCTCGGAAGGGGAAGCCGTGATGGTGAATGACCGGGTGGATCCGAGCATCCTGCCAGACCGCATGATCATCAACGAGGTCAATACGCTCCTGGGTATCACGATGGAGCGCAGGATTATGCAGTTCAGCCAGGAATTCCACGACAACTACCACGTTATCGAGTATACCTTTACCAATACGGGCAACACCGATGGCGATGCCGAGATCGAACTGCCCAACCAGACCCTGGACGGGGTCTATTTCTTCTACCAGTGGCGCCTGTCGGTAGCCAAAGAGACCCGCTACGCCATCGGTAATGCGACGGGCTGGGGCAAGCATACCATGAATGACACCCGTGGCGATGGCGTGCAGCAGGACCCGCCGGATGAACAGTTCCGGGCACAGTATACCTGGCACGGCAACTTCCCCCCGTTTACGGCCTACGACAACATCGGCGGACCGATTTTGCCGGAAATCCTGCCTGCGGTCAACATAGCGGACACCGACACGTTGGGGCGGCTGGGGGCTTCCCAGTTTGTTGGCATCGTGACGCTCCATGCCGATGCGTCTGCCGCTGATGATACCGACGATGCGGCGCAACCGTCCACCACTACCTGGATTGGGTCTGACGACCCGTACCAATCGCAGAATGACGCTTTCAATCCGGCCAAGATGGAGGTGGAATACAATATCATGGCCTCGGGTCATAAGACGCCGCGTCATGCCCTGGCTGTGGAGCCGTCCGGGATGCCGGGGTTCTTGCAACCCACAGGCGATCCATCACTGGGTACGCCGGGCGGGTATTCTTCGGCCAATGGCTACGGTCCGTATACCCTGGGGCCCGGGGAGAGTGTGCGGATCGTGATGGCGGAAGCTGCCTCCGGTATCAGCCGTGAGGAAAATATCAGGGTGGGCCGGCTCTTCAAACAGGGAGCAATCTCGGCGCTCGAAAAAAACGAGATCGTCTTCCAGGGGCGTGACTCGCTGTTCCAGACGTTCCACCGCGCCATCGCCAACTTTGAGTCCGGTTACCAGATTCCGCAGGCCCCTGCGCCGCCCAGTTCCTTTTCGGTCGATGGTGGGGGCGATCGCATCGCCTTAAGCTGGGAGGTGTATCCCGATGAGCCTGCTCCCAGTGGCTTTGAGATCTACCGGGCTCAGGGCCGCTTCGACAGTACCTACACCCTGATCCACACGGCCAGCCCCGCCGACCGCACCTTCGACGACACCACCCCCATACGCGGCATCGACTATTACTACTACATCGTGGCTATGCAAGATGGTGGCCAGAATGATGGCACCGGCATGACGCCACCGGGGCGGCCCTTACGCAGCAGCCGCTACTATACCCAGACGTACACGCCCACCCGGCTCAAACGGCAACCTGGCGAGTCGATGGCCGACATCCGCATCGTACCCAACCCCTTCAACATTGGGGCGAGTCCCTCAGTGCGTTTTCCTGATCAGACGGACAAGCTAGCCTTTTTCAACATACCGGGGCGGGCGCGCATCGATATCTATACCGAAATAGGAGAGTTGGTGGACACCATCGAACACACCGATGGCAGTGGCGATGCCTTCTGGGATCACACCACCTCGTCCCGACAGGTCGTCGTGAGTGGGGTGTATATCGCCGTCATCACGAATCTCGAAACGAGCGAACGGGCGATGCACAAATTCGTCATCATTCGCTGATGACGGAGGCACCCGTACTAACACAAATGCCTTGGGTATCTACATGAGATACAGAGCTACCGTTGTTTGGATCTGTGGACTGCTGCTGGCTGTGCCGAGCGCGTTCGGCCAGCAGGAGAAGCTGGCGCAGACGGGCATGAAGTTTTTGAGCGTCTCGGTCAACGCACGTGCAGCCGGGATGGGAGATGCCATGACAGCCCTCGAAGGCGGATCGGCCATGATGTTCTACAACCCGGCAGGGATGGCCTACCAGCAAACCTTTGCCAACGTTGCTTTCGGGCAGGCGCAATGGATTAGCGATATCGATTATAACTTCGGCAGTTTCTCGTTGCGCCCGGCCGGGGGACGTTTCGGCGTTTTTGGCTTTTCGGTCGTCGCCATCGATTATGGTACGTTTCTGGAAACCATTCGCTTCGACAACGAACAGGGCTATCTCGATCTGGGAGAGTTCTCCCCAACGGCCCTGAGCGTCGGTGCGGGCTATGCGCGTAGCCTGACCGACCGGTTTGCCATTGGCGCGCACGTCAAGTATGCCCTGCAAGACCTGGGTGATAGCGTCGTTGAACTAGGAGAGAATGAGGCCATGACACGGCAGGATAACCGGGAAGGGGTCGTCGCTTTCGATTTCGGAATGCTGTACAAGACCGGATTTCGGAGTCTCAACTTCGCCGTCAGTGCCCGCAATTTCGCCCAGGAAATCGAATACGAAGAGGAGAGTTTCCAGCTTCCCCTGACGCTCCTGATTGGCCTGTCGATGGATGTGATGGATCTGATGGCCCCTGGCTCTGGCTCGCATGCGCTGCTGGTCTCGGTGGATGCCGAAAACCCACGCGATTTCTCCGAACAGATCAAGATCGGAGCGGAGTATCTGTTTCTGAGTACCTTCGCCCTGCGTGCGGGCTACGTCTTCCCCACGGATGAACAGGGAATTAACCTGGGGGCCGGCTTCCGGCAAGAACTGGGAAGCATCGGCATCGGCATCGATTATGCCTATACCGACTTTGGCATTTTCTCAGAGGTACACCGCCTGGCCCTACAACTTTCTTTCTGATAAGATGGTGATTACGATACGAGACATCTTTTGCGCTGTACGCGGGGCCCTCGTGGCTACCGTGGCGGGATGTTTCTTGCTGGTAGGAGG
>DATGCC010000822.1:0-2108 GCA_035312345.1 Rhodothermales bacterium | reverse complement strand
GCTCGGCTTCTCCTCGTTGTATGCCTATTGCACCCAGGCGCTTCGCCTTTCCGAAGCGGCGGCCTATCGACGACGGCCGCTGCACCTACGTCGGAAAGAACGGCCGGCGTTGTCAATCACGCTCGAAACTGGAATTTCATCACCGCATACCCTGGGCCCTCCAGCCCCGACACACAGAAGACAACATCACCCTGCACTGCCGCGCCCACAACCAGCTCCACGCCGTCGAAGAACTGGGAGAGACCCCACATGCCCGCACCAGCCGCCAACACCCCAAACGCGCCATGGGCCAGGCCGACACCGGCCCAAGCCCCTGATACTCCGGCAAGTCGCGCTTGGTCCGCAGGTGGTCCTACCACGCTTGTCACCTGCTCGATTTCAACCACCATGTGCTGACCGGCAACCTTGACGTCGTCTTGCGCTTCGCTCCAAAGCTCCCAAGTACGAGACGCTTGAGTTGATCAGCTGCGATCAAGTCCAAATTTTGCTGTAATTTCGGTTTCGCATCAGTCTGCGGGCCTCCGCAACTCAGTGACCACGCCAGAGCCGTTTTCTGAGCGGTTGGCTCGCCATTGGTGATACTCATCCATACCCAGGTAGCGCTTTCCCGATATCCAGGCTTCGTGTTGCTCGGCTAGTAAGGCGCCAATGAGACGATAGGCCGAGGCTTCATTCGGGAAAATACGGATGACCCGTTCACGGCGTCGTATCTCTTGGTTCAAGCGCTCGAGCATATTGGTGGTGCGCAAGCGTTTTCGATATTTTTGCGGCAACACCAACACCGCCAGGACGTCGTCGAGGGCGTTCTCCAATGTCAGCAGGGCTTTGCTGGCTTTGCCGTCCATTTCGTCCGCCAGGCGCTCGAATGCTTTGTCAGCGGTCTGGCGGTCTTCAGCGCGAAAGATGCGGCGGATGCCATCGGTCAGCGCCGGGCGGAGATACTTGGGCGCCTTGCCGGTAACGTTGCGAGACATGTGGGTCTGACAGCGTTGCCAGATTGCGCCTTGAAAGTTGCGTGCAATGGCGGCGACCAGGCCGCGGTGATCATCCGAGACCACGAAATCGACCCCGCGTAGGCCGCGATCGCGCAACCAGCGGAACATCTCGTCCCAGGTCGACTCGGTTTCGCTGTTGCCCACGTAGATCCCCAGCAGCTCCCGAAAACCATCCTCATTGACGCCACAGACCAGCAGCGCACTCGTCGGACGAACAGCTCCCTCACGGCGGACCTTAATCACCAACGCATCGACTACCAAGAATGGGTACCGTGAATCGGACAGGCTACGCTCGTTCCAGGCGTTGACCCGCGAATCCAGCTCGCCACAAAGTTGACTCACCGTCGACTTGCTGAACTGGCTACCACAGAGTTCCTCGGTGATCGCCGAGACTTTCCGCGTTGACACCCCCTGGACCACCATCTCCATCATCGCCAGAACCAACGCCTGTTCGGAGCGCTGATAGCGGCGAAAGACCTCCGTCGAAAAGCTGCCGTCCCGCGCTTGAGGCACCCGCAGCGTCAGCTCTCCGACCCGTGTGTACAACTGGCGTAGCCGGTACCCGTTACGATGGGTCCGGCGATTATCGCTGCGCTGATAGCGGTCAGCTCCGATGTGTTCGGTCATCTCCGCTTCCAAGATCTGATTTACGATCACCTGCACCAGCTCCTGCAGACCGTTCTCCCGAGAAAGAAGATCTTTGACGAGCTCGCGATTCAAGGTAACATCTACATCGGCCATCGTTTCCTCCATCAGTTCAAAGGTTTATTAAGCAATTCCTTTTTATCCTGATGAGAAACGATGGCCAGTTTTTTATCCCTAAACCCGGCCTACGGAATTTACAGCATTATACGGACACAACTGGCCTGCGGGATCTTCGACCCTGCAAATCTTGTTCATCAACATCTTCGGAAGTCCAATTATGATCGACAAAACTCTCGTCGGACAAGTGCGTCAGCTCGATATGCACGAGGTTGCAGCATCGCTTTGCCTTGAGCGGTCCAGGGAACGAGACAAGTTCGGTTGTCCGCAATGCGGATCGTCCGACGCGCTGCACATTTGGCCGGGGACTCGACGACTGTCTTACTGTTTTTCCTGCCAACAATCATTCGA
>DATGCC010000821.1:0-6217 GCA_035312345.1 Rhodothermales bacterium | reverse complement strand
CGACAGGCCAACGGTAAAGCCTTCGCTCCGCACGTCATGACCATCGGTGTCCTGAAGTAGCGTAGTCAGGAAGTGTGGAAGCGACCCTTTGTAGGTTTCCTTGCGGGCGCGTTCCCAGCGGCGGCGCTCGCGGCGGTTGCGGGGCGGTAAAAGTTCAAAACGTCGGGTACCATGGTAGCGTACCACCGCGTCGTGTGCTTCAAATGCTTGCAGGTGATAGTAGACACGATAGCCCAGGGCACGGTTCTCGATGACGAGCGGCTCGGTGGCGGCTGCCTCCAGGCGTCCCGGGCCACCGGTGGTAAAATACAGTACTTCAGGGTTGAGCAGCGTGCATTTGGAGGCGTTGGGCGTCTCGCCGATAAAATGGACGGTGAAGGTGTCGATGTAGCGTTCCCAGTTGCGGGCTTCTGCCTCCGAACGGGCCGCCGCAATCACCACCTCGCCCATCGGAAGGACACGGGGCTTCAGGCGGAAAACGTGGGGCATCTGCTCGTCGCCAGGGAACGTCAGTCGTACTACTTCCAACGTAAAGCCCAGCATCGAGACGGCAATCTCCTGGGTGCCTGCCGCGAGCCGGTCCAGCACAAAGTGCCCGGTGCTGTCGGTGACAGTGCCCTGCGTCGAGTTAGAAAGAAAGACATGCGCACCGACCAGCGGGGTCGCTGTCTCGGCATCCAGCACCTGTCCCTGCATGGAATAGACATCCTGCGCGACCGCGTACCACGGCATCATACTGAGCAGGCCGAAACAGAAGAGAAAAGCGTAGCGCATCGCCATAGAAAGCCTTTTTAGCCTTTGCCTTCTATAACAGTAACCGGTATCAGACTGACGTGCAAGTCCAAAATAGATCGATCGAGGGAGCCGTTCGGTAGATCGATCCAGCCAGTCTCAGTGCGAAGCTGTCTCTTCCGCCAGCACATCCGGGCGGTACTCTTTGGGAAGCAAATCGGCGATGCGTTCAAAGGCAAAATAGCCGTAGACCGTGACGCCATAGGGGTCGATCACCTCGCCATTATGATCGACGAGGGTGGGGCCCGAGGTCAGCCGCATCCACGAGCGTTGGGGGCCCTTACTGCTCCAGGGTGAGCGTCCGCTCCAGCGCAGATAGGCTTGCGCTTCTTCTTCCTCGGTATACTCTACTTCGAGGAAACCAGAGAAGCGCAACAGCTGCTCGGTAGGTGTCGGGCCTTCCTCAATCAGGCGGTCTGGTGGCGAGGGGAAGCGCTTGTTGGGAGAGAGGTCGTTGAGGGAGAAGCGACTATAGGTCATGAAGCCTTCTTCCCGCGTGGTGCCCTGGAGCAAGGACAGCATGAGGTGGCGGAACGACCCGGCAAAAGCCCTTCGGCGGTTTTCGGTCCACAGGGCAGCCTGTGCCTCATCTTCGGGCTCCATCTCCTCGAACAGCGGTTCACCATCATAGCGGACGGTGTTGCCGTTGCGGGTAAACTCGGTGAGGAAGTATTGCAGCCGGTAGCCCAGCGCCCGGTTTTCGATGATGAGCGGTGCGCTGGCCCAGGCCGAAAGACGGCCCCATCCGCCCTCGAAATCCAGCACTTCGGGGTTGACCAGCGTGACCTGATCGGCGTTGTCCGTCTCGCCCAGAAACAGGTGCTCGAATTTGCGAAGTCGTTTTTTCCACTGTGGATCCCGTTCTGCCGAGACTTCGAGCTCGCCTATCTCGATGACCGTAGGCTCAAGGCGCAGGTCGAAGGTGTAGACCGTGTTGGCGCGGAGCAGCGTATCGCGGGTGGCATGCTTGAAGCCGAGCATCGACGCGAACAGCCGATGGGCACCGGGAGGCACGTCATTCAGGCGGAAGCGGCCCGCGTCGTCGGTGGCGGTGCCGAGCATGGTGGTGGCCAGGAAGACGTGCGCGCCGGGCAGCGGCTGGCCGGTCCTGGCGTCCACAACGGTGCCTTCGAGCACCGCATAGCCTGCCTGCGCCCGCGCCACGAACGGCACAAGCAACACCAGCAGTACAACGGCGAGGCAACGACGCATGGTGGGGGAAGGGTGGGAGTCTATGATACTATGAGCCTAAGCGTTTAGGAGATCGTGGGTGGGACCACATCGTAAGCTCCTACCTGCTCAGGTTCATAGACTCATAACCCGCTACCGCTCACTCGTTCCACGGGCGATACTCTTTGGGCACCTCATCCCCCACGCGCTCGAAGGCGAGGTACTGGTAAAAGGTGACGCCATAGGGATTGAGCACATCGCCTTTCATGTCTACAATGGCCGGGCCTTTATCGACGGAGATCAGCGAAGTGCGAAAGCGCGGACGGCTACCCGGCGGGCGGCCTGACCAGTCGAGATACGCCTGCGCCTCTTCCTCTTTCGTGTAGACAATCTCGACGAAGCCATCAAAATCGAGCACTTTCTGATCGTCGGCCTCACCGTCTTTCAGAATGTCGCTGCGTTTGACGGGAAAGCGCTGGTTGCCCTGGAGCACCCGCATGCCGCCCGTGCCGCCGCTGCTCAGGTTGCTGGTAGAGCCCGGTCGGCTGAACATCTTGAAGCCCTGTTCTTCTACGCGGTCGCTGAGCAGGGCCAGCATGAAGTGGCGGAAGGAACCGTAGAACGCCGAGTCGCGGCGGGCTTTCCACAGGGCTTTCTGCTCGGGGCTTTCGGCAGAGAGCTCCTCGAAGAGGGGTTCGCCATCGTACTGCGTTCGGTTGGGCGTGGCGTTGAAATCCTTCAGGAAATACTGGATGCGATAGCCCAGCGCTTTGTTCTCGATGATCAGGGGCTCGCTGGCCTGCGCTGTGAAGCTGCCTCCTGCGCTGCTGAAATCGAGCACTTCGGGGTTGACAATCTCTGTTTCCTGCGCATTCGGCGTCTCGCCGATGAAGAGGGTGATGAACTTCTCCAGTTGCCGTTTCCACTTCTCATTGTCGGTCGTGACCGTGATTTCGCCGATGGAGACAATGGCCTCTTTCATCTCGAAATCCTCGCGGTAGAAGTCGGTGCGGCGGAGAAACAGATTGCGGTTTTGTGGCTCGTAACCGACGATGGACACATACAACTGCAACGTGCCGAGTGGCACACCGGTCAGCCGGTAGTTGCCCTGCGCGTCGGTGACAGTGCCGTTCATCGAGTTGGCGATGAAGACGTGCGCGTCGGCGATGGGCTCGCCCGTGTCAGCGTTGGTGACCGTGCCGGTGATGGTGGAGGCAATATCCTGTGCTGAAACCAGGGAGGCAGGCAGCAACAGCAGCGCGAAAAGCCATACAAGGCGAGAGGTCGAGGCCATAGGTTTAATGCTTGGATTCGGTGGGAAGGTGGGCAGGGGAATCATACGCAAATTTCAAGCCGGGGTCCCACCGGGTGAGCGAGACGGGTGTCAACCGTCGCAGGGGCAGCCTGAACGGGGTGCAGGTGCCTAAGCAAAGAAACTATATGCCCATCAAAATCAACAGCCTGCCTGCTGAAAAAGACACCGGCACCTTGTGACGACGACCGGGTTCATGGCGGCTTGGAAGTAACAGCGAGACGATGCACTTTGCATCCTTACTCATCCTTCCAACCTAACATACACGCTGTTCCTGATGCGCCACCTGTTTCTTTTGGCTTTGTTCTCCCTGCTTGGCTTCCAATCCAGCCTGGCCCAACAGCCTGCCGATGCCTATACCACCGTGCATCTGCCGGAGTGGCCGTCGGTGTTGTACGAACGTTCCTCCCCGGCAGAGGGCGACGATGTGTATCCGTACGACCTGCTCGCTTCTATGGACACGTTCGCTCTAGGCTATGCTTATGCAGTAGAAGAAGATTTGCCTGTGCTGGATTTTGCGCTTGCCTGGATGCCTGGTCCCTACGGAGTCTACAATGACCGGCCTGTGCGGTACGACGATCTCCCCGGTGAGGTCGTGATTGCGGCGCTTGATCTGCGGGCAGATGTAGAGGTAGAAGGAGAAATCGTAGCCGATCTGGTTTTATCGCTGGATAGCCTCGTGCTGGGGCCTGCTCCGGAGCAGTTTTATGTGACAGATCGAGGCATTCCGTGGGATCAGGTTTTCGGCGACACCCAGGCCGACGATGCCCGTGCCTATTTCGCATCGGGCTTTGCGTTGCGCAACCTGAAGATTCTACGTATCGCCTTTGTCAGCTACCCGGAAGAAGAAGTCGCTCGTTACGAGCCACGGTATCCGAGGGAGATTGGCGTTTATCCGCCACGCATCAGCATCTGGGTGGACTGGCTTGGTCCCTCGCGGTCTGCTGGCAAACGCGGGACGACCACCCGGCCCGATACGCCCCGCGAAGGCATTGGCCGCACGGAGGTGCCCTCATCAGATACAGGTCGGCGCACGCGCAGCGGGACGCGCCGCACATCCACCGACAGGGATACCGAAGATCGAAGCACCACGCGTACGTCCAGCAGTGACCGGGCAGAGGCAGATGATAACGAGGACAAAGCCAGAAGAACGACGCGCTCTGGCAAAGCAAAGAAAAAGAAAGACGACGAAGAGGACGACGATCAAGATCTGCTGCCGGGCGCGCTCGTCGGCGTGGCGGCTATTGGCGTAGTCGCGTTTGCAGGGGGCACCATCGGGTATTATGGCAATACGAAAGCCCCTATCGGCCTGACCTCCGGTATGGTTCGGGGGAAAGGCGGTGCGGTGTTGCAGGGGGCCGTCAACGAAGCGGTGTTGGGCAAAGGCGACGAACCAGAGCAGGCCATCGCCCGAATTATGAGCTTCTACAACGTTTTCAACGCGCCCATCCGACCAGCTGTGGGGCTGGGCGTCCTGCTCGAAGAAAATGGGGATGAGATCGACTTCTCCCCGAGTGTCTCGCTCGGTGCAGTGGGTGTGTTTGGTCCCATCTTGCTCTACGGAGGGTACGACATATTCGTCGGCGGTGCCGATTTTGGGCTGGCGGTCAACTTCCGCTATAAGCAGCGCTAGTTGATTGCTGTCATAGAGGCCGCGCCGCTGTTTGTGTGGGAAGGCAACACGACATGCTTGATCAGCGCAGCAAGACCATCTTTTGCGCAGCTCGGAACGCCTGTCTCTGGCGCCCGGAAGCGCTCATTTCGATCACGTAGAAATATGTCCCGCTCGGCCAGCCGCGCCCGTCAAAGCGCACGGCGTAGCGTCCCGGTGCGTAGTCCTTCTCTACGAGCGTCGCCTGTTTGCGTCCCAGCACATCATAGATAGTCAATACCACACGCGCCGCGGCTTTCACGTCGAAGCGGATCGTCGTCTGCGGGTTGAAGGGATTTGGGTAGTTGCCATGCAGCGCGAATGCATCGGGTACATCGGCTGCATCCTCGTTGGCCACGCCACTGATAATGTTGATGATGGAGGTGCCGATGATGCCCGTATCCGGGGTGGTGGCTGTCGCTGCGAAGAGGCCCGCATCGTCGCCTGCGGTGTAGCGCCCCGTCGAGTCAATCGTGCCGCCAGTGGCTGTCCAGGTTACGTCCACAGATAGGGCCTGCTCGAACTGGTCGAAGCCCTCGGCGGCGAGGTGTACTGTCTCGCCAGCGATGAGGCCCACCGAGTCCGGCGCGACCGCTATGCGTGTGAGGACGGAGGCTTCATTGACCACCTCGAAGCACGTCACGAAGACGCTCGACAGGTTTCGGCCTGCCGTAAATGGACCATCGAAGGCAGGTTGCAGGGCTGCCTGCGTGGGGAAGTCCGCCGAGCCGGTCCCGCCGGTCACGCACAGGGCGTCATTGCCGAGTGCCAGGGCCGTTACTACATCGGCTTCGCTGCCGCCGAGATAGCTCGCGTAGCCCAGCGTCATTCCCGAGGCATCCATGCGGGCCAGGAAAGCATCGCTCTCGCCACCGCCGTACATGGACTGCTCCGCCTCACGTATGGGGAACTGTTCCGACGCCGTCGCTCCGGCGATCCAGACGCGCCCGGCCCGGTCCACCGCTAACCCGGCGCGGCCTGTCTCAAAGCCACCGGGCGCTCCCAGCCGCGTGGATTCGTCCAGCATCCAGCTTCCTCCCAGCGGGACGAGCCGAGCAACGAACCGCTCTTTCAGCCCCTGACGCTCCGTTTGCCACGCACCAGGCGTTGTTGGAAATTCGCCAGACATGGTGGTGCCGGTGAGGTAGACGGTGCCCTCCGTGTCGAGGGCGAGGCCCGTGGCCTGGTCGTCTTGCCTGCCTCCGAGGTAGGTAGAGAAGTCGAGGGTGCTGCCATCGTCGGCGAGCCGGGCGAGGAAAACATCGCCTTCGAGGTCGCGGATCGGACCCGCG
>DATGCC010000820.1:0-2254 GCA_035312345.1 Rhodothermales bacterium | reverse complement strand
TGCCTGGAGCACCCGCTTCCCGGGCAAGCTCGTCGTCAGCATCCCGCGCTGGGAGCGGGTCGAGCGGCAGTGGGTCAATGCCGTGGACCGGCTCATTGTGGTTATCGAAGAGGCCCGCGAGCGCAACCTGCATCTCGGCGTCGATCCTGAAAAGCTCATCGTCGTACCCAACACCATCAAGCAGGCCGAATTTGAGTCGTATGCTATAGAGCCAGAATTAGTCGAGGCTATCCGGTCTGACTTGACGATTACCTATACCGGTGGGTTCGATGTGCACAGGGGGCTCGTATCGGTGCTGGATGCGATGCCACTGGTGCTGGAACAGGTACCCGGCGCACGGCTCGTGCTGGTGGGCGATGGGCGGATTCGTGGCGAGTTGGAGGCGCAAGCGGCCCGGCTTGGTATTGCTGAACAGGTCCGTTTTGAAGGATGGCAGCCGCAGGCCCGACTGAAGAGCTATATTCTTGGCAGCGACGTGTGCCTCGTGCCGCATCTCAAAACCATACACACCGACGCAACGATCCCGCACAAGCTTTTTCACTATATGTACCTGGAACGGCCCGTAGTGGTGAGTAACTGCCGCCCGCTCGAACGCATCGTTTGCGAAGTAGGCGCGGGGCTGGTGTACCCGGCAGGCGAGGCTGCACCGCTGGCGCAGGCGATTCTCAAGCTGGCTGCTGATCCGGATGCTGCCCAGGCGATGGCGCAACGCGGTCGTACTGCTGTGCTGGAGCACTATCATTGGGAAGCCACGGCGCAGGATCTGGTGCAGATGTACGAAGAACTGCAGCAGGAAAAGCGGGGCAGGTAATCCATCATTCCTCAAATCATATCGTCAGTCGTTCACCCCAAGCCGTTCAAAAAATATGCCTAGCGGTAACAGGAAAGCTTGCTTAAGTCAAACAAAGGCAAGTCGATATGGGGAGCGATTTCTTCATATGAAAAAGAGAGCGTCTCTTTGTATTCTATACCTCATTGAAGCGTCAGTTTAGATTGAAAATCAGGTTGTGAAGTTCATGTGTTCTATGGCCATAGCTTTTTCAGCCAAGTCATTTCTTTAATCGTAATCAACCATCTATCAGTAGGCAAGCACTATGCAAACGACCTTTCGTATCTGTGGCGTCATCGCGTTGGTGTTCTTTCTGTCGAGTTGCGATACCCTGGACCCAGAACCTACGGGACCTGACCACGCTACCCTGCGCGAGGGAGAAGGCACGCTAGCAGGCCAGGAGGTTGCCTCCCGGCCAGAGAGGACGCCAGGCGGCGAAGCCTGGGATTTCGTGTACTGGGAAGACGATTCGGCGGATCGCTTGGACCCAGCGCAGGAGGCCCAGTTGGAACGCGCCATCTCGTCCATTGACGAAGACTTGCTGGCCTATTATCCGTTCAATGGGAACGCCAATGATGAGAGTGGAAGGGGCAACCATGGTTCAGTCGTCGGGGCCTCGCTCACAACGGATCGATTTGACCAGCCCGCAAGTGCTTATATGTTTGATGGTGAGGGGGATTATATTCTCATCCCGCATTCATCAAGCCTGGATGTAGGGTATTTAAATACGAGCTACTCGGTAGCTGTCTGGCTGCAGGGAGTCAATCAAACCAGATCTCGTATTATCCAGAAGTGGGATGAACTCATCCCGACACCGTATCCTTTCTCCGTTCGTGCCGAACCTACCGATGTCAACAATGCACTGCATGCGGGCGTGGTGACGGATATTCTGGCCCTCAGCAATATCTGGGATGGGGAGTGGCATCATGTCGTCTTTACCATTGATCTGGTTGCGAATGTGCAAAATGGTTATGTGGATGGCAGCCTGATAGGGTCACAAACAATCAGTTTCACGCAGGCTATGAACAACACCGTGCCTGTGACAATTGGCGCTGCTCCAAATGTAGACCGCGATTTTCGTGGGCAAGTCGATGATGTGGTTATCTATGGACGGACCCTTACTGCAAACGAGATACAGCGTCTTTATCGCTACAGAAGGTAGGGCCGGGCTTCGTGCAGGCGCGGGGCTGGACGTTGTCTGCCAAACTGCGCTGTCAGATCCGCCGCGATACGCGCGGCAGCGTGTCCGTCCCACAGTGGCGGGATCGTGATCGGGCGCTCGGTGTTGGGCCGGAGCCTCAGGCAGGGCACTTACAGAAACGTGGTCTCATCCTGGATGCCGACGTTGTTGGTGACGAGCAGGCCTGCGTCTTGCACCAAGCTCGTAAATTCCAGATAGCCGGTGGGGGTGGTGAGATGCAAAGC
>DATGCC010000819.1:0-12609 GCA_035312345.1 Rhodothermales bacterium | reverse complement strand
TACGTTTCGTTTCAGGATGGCGACAGCGAGGGTGGCCCGACGCTTCACGGAGGCTTCGGCTACGTCCAGGCGCTGAACGAGACTACCATTTTCTACGAGATCGACCCCGCGATCATCATCGGCGAAGAGTCCGTCGCCCTGGCCCTGCCCTTCCGGATTGGGGTGATTTTTTAGGTTGCTGTTTGTGGTTTCTAGTTGCTGGTTCTTTCTTCCAACCAAGAACCAGAAACCGTCAACCAGAAACCATCTTTACCCTATCCGCCGCAGGATCGAGTGCAGCCGTTCGTGGTCGTCGTTGAGGAGGCGGCTGAGGGCGCGGCCTGCATGGATGAGTTCTTCCTCCCCACCATGCCGCCCGCCGTGGGCCACGTAGACGTTGCTGAGAACGGCAACGATGAGATCGTCCACGGGCACTTCGGGATCGGGGTTGCGAACGAGCGTACGGAGAAAATCGTAGGGACGGCCCAGGTCGCGGGTGTCGGTGGGCGTGCAGGCGTGAACGAAGGCGTGGATATTGGCCGGATGCGGCGGGAGCGTCTGGCGAAAGGTGCCGTCGGCGTCGCGGTAGGTGATGACCTGGGCGCGAAAGGTGGTACGCAGCAGTTCCATGACCTGCGGCATCTCCTTCTGCAACTCTTCTGTGGTCTTGCCGAAGGCGATGGCACGGCGGTTCGGCTCGTAGCTGCCGATCTCGACATGGCTGACGAGACCGAAGAGTGTGGTGCCATCCGGCTGTGTGACCTGCACCCAGCTTCCAAACGGCGGCGGCGTCTCGTCGCGGTACACCTCCGCGATCACCTCTCGGGTGCTCGATTCAATGACTTCGGCAATCTTATGGCTCACGGTTTCACTTTTCTACTTCTGCTGCTTCGAGTAAACAATAAAACGTTCTTCCTGAGTATATCAAAGTTCAAATCGAAAAGCTTTCTTTGCTAAACAGGCGTTGCACAAAGCCCATCGTCAATACTGCGTCTCACTTGTCATTACACGATCACACAAGTATATTATTGACCCGTTGCGTACGCTAGCTGACGTATCGTTTCCGCCTACATCCAGACCATGGATCTATATGCTATTCCGCCAGATCTTCGACGAGCACCTCGCTCAATATGCCTACCTCGTTGGCTGTCAGCAGACAGGAGAAGCCCTTCTCATCGATCCCGAGCGAGATATTGATCGGTACATCGAGATGGCCCGCAGGGAGGACCTTACCATCACGGCAGTGACGGAGACCCACATCCACGCCGACTTCCTCTCCGGCGCTCGTGCCTTTGCAGAGCGCGGCACAAAGGTCTATCTCTCCGACGCGGGCGACGCTGATTGGAAATACCAGTGGGCCGACAAAGGCGACTACGACGTGATCCTCCTGCACGATGGTGACACCTTTACGATCGGCAACATTGAAATCAAAGCCGTCCATACACCGGGCCACACGCCAGAACACATCGCTTTCCTCATCACCGACCACGGCGGTGGAGCCGACGAACCGATGGGGCTAGCCTCGGGCGACTTTGTCTTCGTTGGCGACCTGGGGCGGCCCGATCTGCTCGAAAGCGCCGCCGGGCAGGCAGGAGCCCAGGAACCGGCAGCGCGACGTCTCTATGCCTCGGTGCAGGATTTCCTGAAGCTACCGGATTACCTGCAAGTGTGGCCCGGCCACGGTGCTGGCTCAGCCTGTGGCAAAGCACTGGGCGCTGTTCCTGAAACAACGGTGGGCTACGAGAGACGATTCAACGCCTCCATTGACGCAGCCAAGCGCGGCGAGGCAGCTTTTGTGTCGGCCATCCTCGAAGGCCAGCCCGAGCCACCGCTGTATTTTGGGCGCATGAAAAAGCTAAACAAGCAAGGACCACCGCTCCTCGACGCCCTGCCACAACCCGACGCGCTCGCTGCCGACGACTTGACAAACCTGGCCGGACGCACCGACATCGCGCTCGTCGATACCCGGCAGGACCGCTCTGCCTTCATGCAGCGTCATATCCCTGGCACGCTCTATGCCCCCTTCGACAAAACCTTCCCGACGGTGACCGGCTCCTACATCAAGCCAGATACGCCCATCTATTTGATCACTGACGAGGAGCACCTGGCAGAGGCCGTCCGCGACCTCGTACGCATCGGCCTCGACAACGTGGCGGGCTACGCGACGTTTGAGACGCTGGAAACCTATGCCGACCAGGGCGGCGAAATGACATCCACCCAGGAGATCGACATGACGGATCTGGATGCTTTCGGTGGGCAGGACAATATCCAGGTGCTAGATGTCCGACGGAAGAGCGAGTTCGACGCGGGCCATGTGCCCGACGCGCAGAACATCGCCCACACGCGGCTCCTCGACCGTCTGGATGAAGTACCCGAAGACAAGCGACTCCTGGTGCACTGCCGCACGGGGGCACGGTCGGCGGTAGCTGCCGCCATGCTGGAGCGTGCCGGTCATGATGTCGTCTACGTCAACGGCCTGATCGACAACTGGAAAACGTTACACGAAGAGCAGGTGGTGGAAGCCTGAGACGTGACCAACCGCGTCAGACGTCATCCTTTGGCCTGATGCCAAGTTCTTCCTCAATCCTGCCCAGCCGCTGCTGGATTTCTTCCAGCATATGGAGAATGATGATGTGGGTCTTCTTTGCGTCGATCCCCACGGGACTGGCGTCGCTGGCGATATCCCGTGCAATTTCCTCGTAGCGTTTTTCAGGAACGTGAAGGCTCATGGCGTCTTTTTGGGTTGAATAAAGAGGCTACCGACTCCCTTTTCGCATCATTCCACATGCACATCATGGGTGGCTTGTCGCATCTGTTCGATGATAGACCGCGTCGTAGTGAGACGATCCAGCCAGGTCTGCGACACTATTTCCACACGCTCCAATCCGCTAGCGGATAGCTTTTGATAGAAGGACGCCCAGGTGTCAAGCTGTTCAGACAAGGCACCCAAAAGCGCATCCATCCGGTCGAATTCCACAGCAGCACGCAGCAGGTTGGTCAGTGTTTGCACACGGGAGCCAAAGCCATGCGGCAGGCGCTCGCCGCGGCCCAGCCGGGTGATGTCGCTACGGCTGAGAAAGAATCCGCTCCAGGTCGGCGTGGTTAGGTACGCGGCAATATCTTTGAGCCCCGTTTTTTCCTTCTCCAGCAGATCGGGCGGCTCCTCCAACACCAGTGACTCTGAGAAACAGCCTCCCTCACCTAGTGCAGCCCGGTGGTCGAGTACCACCTCCAGCGTGAATCCACCCAGCGCGGCATAGAAGGGATAGGCCTGCTGCTGGACAGCCTGCACGAATGCGGGCAGCCACCATAGCAGATGACCATCCATAAATGCCTGCATCCGTCGGCGCATGCGCTCGGCTTCGGACCTTTTGCCAGCTTCCAGGGCTTCCGTTTCAGCCCCCGACAAAAAAGCGAGCAGCGCCAGTTCGTGTGCCAGATGATCGGCACTCTCGCGGTCAAAGATGGCTTGGAAACCAGTCTGAGCGTAGTGCTGCTGCACTACATGGGTCGTGGAACCACCGAGCCGCCCTTCTGCACCCAGAAATACGCTGGCGTACGGAAAGACCTCCAGGCTGAAAAGCGCGTAGTGATCTGCCGCTGCCTCGTCTTCATCAAACGACTCTGGCACCAGCGAAGCAAGATCCGGGATTGCCCGCACGACCGGCAGCACATTGTCCGTCAAGCCGTGCCGATAAAGGTGACTGAACAGGCGATAGACCCGGCTGCGCGCCTGCGTCTTTTCTAGCTTCGATATGACATGGGGCTCTTCGATGACTTGCCTAGCTGGAATCGCCCTGGGTAAGCTGTTGCTCAACCTCCTGATTGCTCGCCCGATACGCCGTATAGCCAGGATCTGAAGGATATGACTGCGCTGGCGCAAAGGACACCTCAGGCAATTGATACGCCTCCACAACCGGCTTAAGCGGGCGCTTGAGCCAGAGCGGGCGGCGCGTACCATCCGGGCTGTGACCCGAGGCAGGGCGCGTGAGTGCCGTCCATCGGCGGTAGACCTCCATCGACTTGTTCGTATCGACGAAGACATCGCCGTGGCGGTCGTCCGGCCCGGCTTTTGCCACGCGGAAGGCTTTCTGGTGCCAGCAGTGCGCCCCACTGATGGGATCAGGATGAACGCCGTGTGTCAGGTTTTGGTGGACACCTACATCCTGCCACCAGATGCGGCTCGTGTCGGGGTCCCACGAGTCCCACGCCGTTGCGCCGTGGAGCACGTGCAGGCTGTGCTGCCCATCACCACCGTCTTTCAGATCGACGAGGTTCGACGCCTGGCGGTTGACGCCTTCACTCTCTTTGAGCCGCCAGCGCCCCAGGTGATGGCTCATGGCAATGATGCCGGGTTTGATGCCTTCTGTCACCCACACCGTATCGACAAAGTAGCCGATCTCCGTTTCTACACGGATCAGGTCGCCGCTCGTTACGCCCAGCCGTCGAGCATCGGTCGGATGAATCCAGATGGGGTTTTTGTGGCTGAGTTCGTAGAGCCACTTGGCGTTTGCGCTGCGCGTGTGGATGAGCGTTGGCAATCGGAACGTCGGCAGGAGCAGCATCTCCCCCTTCGCGTGATCAATTTCCTCTGGATGAACGTGGCTCTTGAGCGTCCAGGGAATCGTAAAATGTTTTTCTGGCCAGCCCCAGTCGTGCAGTGTCGGCGAGAAAAATTCCAGCCTGCGGCTCGGCGTGGGAAAACCAGTTTTCTGTTCCTCATTGACGAGCACACCCACCGTCTGCCCATCCTTCACGACCCGTCCCTGCTCGTCTACCCTATCGCCTTCGGCAGGCTGCTCATACGGTACGTAGTTCTCCCGCTTCACCTCGAACGCACCGTACTTGCGCATGTAGGCGAGCGGTGTCAACCCCTCGGTCTCCGCAGCTTCAGGCAGGCCCGGCACGCTGTTCTCGAAGATCCAGCGGTAGTATTCGTCGATGGTGATAATCTCGCCTGCGCGGTACGGACTCTCGAAGTACTCACGGACGCCGAGACTGCCGTCCGGGTCCATCCGCGCCGAGAGTTCAATCCAGAACTCATTCTCTTCCCACACCTCGCCAGGATTGGCCTCATAGGTGAAGCGCACCGGCTGGCCGAGGCGCTCGCGGGCTGCCCGGCGGACAGGCTGCCGAAAGCCGATCCACTGCCCGGCGTGTGTCTCCTGGCTCATGAGATCGTGCCGTTCGCCCGCATGGCCCATCGGCAGCACGTAGTCGGCGAACCAGGCGCTCTCGTTCCAGGTGGGCGTGAGGGCGATGTGGCATTTCAACTTTTGCTCGTCCTTGAGGGCCTTGAGCCACATGAACCCGTCGGGGTTGATCCACATCGGGTTGTAGACGCGCGTGAAGTACACGTCCACCTCGCCCCGCCCCTCCTCCAGAAAATGCGGGAGCAGGAAGCTCATCTCGTAGAACGCCATCGGCCACTCCTGCGGCAGATGTAACTCGTTCCAGGCCCTGCCTGGCGGCGGCACCTTGAAGGGCTTCGGGACAAACTTATTCCACGAATTCATCGATGTACCGCCCCGCGTACCGACCGAGCCCGTGAGCACATTCAGAAAGAAAAGACACCGCGAAACCTGCCACCCCCCAAGGTTGCCGATAGAGGCGCTGCGCCAGACGTGCGCCGCCAGCCGCCCCTGACAATCGGCAATGTAGCGAGCCGCTTCTCGAATCCGCTCGACCGGCACCTGGCTTTCTTGGGCAGCCCGCTCAAAAGTAAACTCGGCGTAGAGGTTCTTGAGAACAGCGTCGAAGAGGTCGAACGATATTTCGGATTGTTGATTTTGGATTTTGGACATAAGATCCAAATCCGAAATCGGCAATTTAAAATCTAAAATCGCATCAAGCGTTTCCCGCCAGTTGACCCATCGCTCGACGAAGGCTTTGTCATACAGGTCATTTTGAATCAGGTGGTTGGCGATGGCAAGGAGGAGGGTCGTTTCGCTGCCGGGCCAGGTGGGCAGCCACACGTCGCTCTTGGAAGCGGTGTTGGAGAGGCGTGGGTCGAGGGTGATAAGCTTGGCTCCTTTCTCTTTGCCCTCCATGATCCGCTGGGCGTGCGGGTTGAAATAGTGGCCGGTTTCCAGATGGCTGGAGATGAGCAGGATGACGCGGGCGCTGGCATGGTCGGGACTGGGGCGGTCCATGCCGTTCCAGAAAGCATAACCCGCCCGTGCGCCAGCCGAGCAGATGTTGGTGTGGCTGTTGTGCCCATCGACGCCCCACGCCTGGATGACACGGTTCGTGTAGCCATCCTCGCCGGGCCGCCCCACGTGATACATGATGCCGTCGCGGCGTTTCTCGCGGCTTGCTCGCATCTTTTCGGCAATCTCGGAAAGCGCATCTTCCCACGAGATCCGCTTCCACCGCCCTTCGCCCCGCGCACCCACGCGCTTGAGCGGATACAGGATACGCTCGGGATCATACGTCTGGTTGATTGTCGCAGGCCCTTTCGCGCAGTTGCGGCCCCGGCTGCCCGGATGCTTCGGGTTGCCCTCAAACTTCCGCACGTCGAGCGTCTCACGATCTACATAGGCGAGGAGGCCGCAGGCACTCTCACAGTTGAAGCAGATTGTCGGGACGAGCGTGTAGCGCCGTGCCACGCGCTTCGGCCAGGCTTTGCCATCCCACTCGGTCCAGTCGTCCCAACGGTCTGAGGGTGGATACTGACTGACGCGCCCATCAGGATGTACCACCGTTGTCAGGTCCACCGGCTCGGGCTGCCGTTTGGTTTCAGTGAAGTGTGGCGGACCGAAGTCGGCGGTGGCTGTATCCGTGCCATCTTGCACCTGCGCCGGTTCGTACACCGCCCCTCGCACCTGCGGCACGGTAGCCTTCAGCACCGCTGCAAAAAGCCCGAAAATTCGTTCGCTCGTGGTCGCCATGTCTATGGGTTTATCGAAGAAGGACGACGGACGACGACAGTTGCTTCTTTTGTGATCGTCATTCGACCATCGTCCTTCGTCCTTTATTAGCTGTTTGGGATTTCCTGCGGGGCCATCACGAAGGCGTACTCATACAGATAGAGCCCCACGATGGCGAGGAGCCCGGCTAGGGCAGTCATCAGCGGCATGCCGAAAAGCAACAACGCCAGCGGCACGAGATGCCCGAAGACGACGCTCCCCGCCCAGAAGTGTGGCGCATAGTGCCCGTGCGAGATCATCTTGGCAGCCCGCGCTGCGCCTTCAGAGGCGTGCGGCATCCCGAACTCGCCCATCAGTGTTACGAGCAGATCCAGCCCGAGGCTGATCCCAAACGTCAACCGGGCCACTACGATAAGCGTGGGCGAGAGCGTGGTGAACACATCCAGGATGAGCAGCGCCGCCGCACCGACCATAAACGCCTGCACCACCAGATGCACCGGCAGCAACGTGCTCTGCCACAGATCCCGCCCCTCCGCCTGCCCGAATAGAAACGCTGTGTAGACCGCTGCGCCGAGGGCCAGTGGCACGCCAAGCCAGAGCAACATGGCCCGCGACGTCTCGCTGATAGGCTCCCAGAAGTCAAAATAAGCACCCGCCTCCAGCAACCACCACAGCCCGGCGACAAGGCTAAACCCGACCAGCAGAAACGCGCCGCGTGTCAGCCAGCTTTTCCACTGAGGTCGCGTCAGGATGCGCAGAAAGCGTTCGGGGCGCTCCAGATCAAACACCAGCAACGCCGTCGTAAGGGCCGTGAAAAGCAGCGATACGAGGCCACCCAGCACAAACGTCGGTGCGTCGAAAGCGAAAAGCTTCAGCCCGTAGCCAAGCGCCAGCAGCAAAAACAACCCGGCTCCGATGCCTTTGGTGACGAGGTAGGCCGGTACGGGCCAGTGCCACGGGATGTGATGCTGCGCATTATAGGCCACCTGCACCATCTGCTCCGCCATACGCCCGTCGCCAATCATGATGGGACCTTGCTCTGGGACACCCTGTGGCTGTGCAGCGCGAAGGGGAACCCCAGATGTTGCCTGCTTTGTCGAGCCGGTCTTCGATGGCTTCACCTCGGCACTACGGTAATCGCCATCTCCGCTTTCGTGCAGTGGCAAGACATCGGCCCAGGCAAAGGTGGCGGGGGTGCGCTCGACAGCGGTGGGCGTCAGGTTGGCATCGTTGCCATCGGTATAGAAGAGCTTGGGCGCGGTACCCTGCTCTGGCTTGCGCACCGTCACTTGATGCTCGGCCAGCATCTTGCTGATTTCCGACGCCGGATCGTCCATGTCGCCCGCGATGATGGCGTGTTCTGGACAGACGACGACGCAGGCGGGCTCCAGATTCATCTCCACGCGGTGCGCACAATAGTGGCACTTAGCCGCTGTGCCGCTGTCGGGATCGACGTAGATGGCATCGTAAGGACAGGCTTGCAGACACGCTTTGCACCCGATGCATACGTCCGGATCGAACTCGACGATGCCATCGTCGCGCTGGTACATGGCCGTCACCGGGCAAATGCGCACGCAAGGTGGGTTGGCGCAATGATTGCAGCGTGTCACCTGGAAATGCCGGCGCGCGTTGGGATAGACGCCCGTTTCTACGCTCTTCACCCACGTCCGGTTGACGCCGAGCGGCACCTCGTTTTCACTCTTGCAGGCCGTCGAACAGGCATGGCAACCGATGCATCGGTCGTTCCGAATCAGAAAACCGTAGTTCATAGGCCGGGTGCAAACAGGAATCGGATAGAAGGGCTTCTAACTTACAAGCAAGTCACCTGTTATGTCAAGTTATATCAAAAACTATTCAGACCACTCTTCCTGCTCCTACTCATCCTCCGGCCTGCTGCTTGAACACGGGTTCGAACTCTTGCAATGGCATCCCATTGCTGGGCGAGGTGTCTCGTTCCTGGTCGCGTTCCAGTTCCAGTTCATAGGCCACACGGTCGCTCCTATAATACCGTCGCTGGAAATACACCCGCCGATCTCCCGTTGTAAAAGAGATGCGTTCGATGAGCAGTAAAGCCCGACGCTGGGGCACGTTCAAAAGCTCGGCTATCTCCGCACCGGCATTCACCGCTTCTATACGAAAACGCCCCCGCAGAATGGGAATATCATATTCACTTTTCAGGATGTGGTAGATGGTTTGGCGTGTGAGATCCCGCCCATCAAGCAGTTGCGCATAGAACACAGGAAGCCACGTCTGGTCGAAAGCGATAGGCTCTTCATTGCCGAGACGGAGGCGGTCCAGCCGGGCTACCACCTTGCCTTCTTCCAGATCCAACGCCCTCGCGACTTCTGGTGAGGCTGACTCCTGATCGAAATGCAATACCTGCGAGGACGCCTCCAGACCCGCCTGCTGCATATCTTCCACAAAGTCGGTGAGGCGCACCAGCCCCTGCCGTACCTGGGTTTCGCTGACGAAGGAGCCAAGACCCTGCCGCCGGTAGATGAAGCCCGTGTGCTCCAATGTTTGCAGCGCCCGACGTACCGTGATACGGCTAACATCGAACTGTTCGCCAAGCTGGCTCTCGGAGGGAAGCTGTTCATTGGGCTGAAAGTGGCCCTGCTGGATCTGCTCGCGCAGCAAGTCACTGATCTGCTCGTGGCGGGGGCGGCCCGGCTTCAACATGGTTCTTTATCAGGTGGACATCGGGAGGAGTTGACAGGATAAGGGTAACGAAAAAATAGGAGGTCATCAATACAAGTCATGTCTTGTCTTGTGTTATGCGCAGTACAACCTATGCCGATTCAGATGCCTGGATACCGCGTGTTGCATGTTTGAGATGCCTACTCGATTTGTCAATTAGGGACGGGCGACCTTACGTGAAGCTGAGCGAGAGGACTATGCTTGTCTTATCTGACCATGACGATTTGTTGCGTGCGGATGCCAACCGGCGTCGTGAGGCGGCACAGGTACACGCCGCTCGGCAACCCCTCCGGCGAGAAACGAACCGCATAACGCCCCGCTCCGCGCATCCCGTCTTCCAGCAATGCCACACGACGTCCCGTTACATCGAACATTTCTAGTTGCACGTGTCCTCCTGTCGGGAGATCAACCGTAAAGGTCGTGGCCTCCGTGAAGGGATTAGGAAAAGCAGGATCCAGCCTGAGTTGATCTGGGATTACTGGCGAGGTGTCTGTTGCTGTGCCTGTCTCGGCATCGGGATAGAGAAGCCGTGCAGGCACGATAGCTTTCGGCATAGAGGCGCTGCTCCATACTAGGTGCACCTGAGCCTCACCCGTCGTGTGGGCCACCTCGACCATCACATCGTAGCGCTGCCCGGCTGCCAGGGCTACCGGCGCACTGCTGACCTCTTCCACCGACGAGGCCCCTGCAAAGTCTATGAGTAGCTGATCCCCCAGCCACATGCGCATCGCGTCGCGGCTGCGCACATGGAAGGTGTACGCTTCATCGAAAGCAGCCTTGACCTGACCCGTCCATCGCACGCTGAAGTGGTCGGCGGGCAAAGACACTAGGGGCGCGTCCGTCCGCCAGTTGAAATTGACTTGTGGGTCGATGCGGGTGATGCCGGGGCCCGAGAAGTCGGGGGTACTGAAGTAGATAGCTGTCAACCCTCCATCTCCGCGCAAGGTGCGGTCAGCCACACCCGGCCCGTGAAAGTCGATCCAGTTCAGGTTAAACAGGCCTGTGGTGCCGAGGTCGCTCTTGAACACGAAGAAGAGGTCGTGCGTCCCGCTGGGATCGTTAATGGGCGTCGTCACATCGCGGTAGACCTGCCACTGCCCGGTTGGCTCGACGTAGGCCGTGCTAATGAGCGGTCCATCCCGCGCGTCCACATGCACCTCAATACGACCGCCCGGCCCGGCAGATGCGACGCGGTAGGTGACAAAGCCGATGTCTGTTAGATTCATTCGGTCAAAAGAAATGTGGTCGCCGTCGTCGATAAAGCCCAGGTTTCGGGCTCCGCCTGCCGTATCGCCTGTGGTTTCGGGAACGGTGCCTTCGTTGGTGGAGAAATGTTCGGCCTGAATCCGGCGGGGGTGCAGGAGGTGCTGTACCTGCGTGGTGAGTGCATCGGTACCGGGTGCGCCCTCATCTGTGTAAATGGCCTCGACGACCAGAAAGATGTTGTCGCCCTCGCCACCGTGCCCGTCGGGCGTTTGCAGCGTGCCGGTGCAGGTGTGCAGAGGATGGTTAGGATGGCTGTGGTCGTCGTGCCCGACGTACAGTTGAAACGTCAGATCCGCGCAGTTGATCGTGCCCACCGCCGTGCTTCCATCCTCCGGGTCCGAAGCGGCAATGCCAAACGGAATCCCATCCCCCCACTCGAAGAAACCGCCATCAACGGGCGCATGCAGGCTCACCGTCGGCGGGGTGTTGCCAGCGGTAATGGTCACATTGGCGACGCCCTGCCCCCCACCGTCATCGGTAACGATAAGCTGAGCCGTGTAGGTGCCCGTCTCCGTGTAGGTATGCTGCACCTCGAATCCTGTAGCATCCACGACGCCATCGGCCTCGAAGTCCCACTGTGCGTCCACTGTCCGCTCGGAATCGGGCACGTAGGAACCGGCAGCCGAGAACGTGACGGTCAGCGGCACCGGCCCGGCGGTCGGCGCGGCGTCGATGACGGCTACAGGCGCACGCGGGCCGCCCTGGTAGCCGATACGCACCAGCCTGGCATCCTGGTTGTCACCGCCGAAACCACTGCCCCATTCGAGCACGTAGAGCGCCCCATCCGGCCCGAGCCGCATCGAAATGGGACGCTTGAGCTCAAGCTCTGGCACGAACGGATTGAGTTCCAGTATATCACCCTGATCATCAAGCTTGACTTCCATCATCCAGTTGCGCGACCACTCGTAGATGAAGAGGGTGTCGTCGTAATAGGCAGGCAGTTTGATCGCAGAGGACAACTCCGCGTCGTAGTGGTAGACCGGCCCCGCCATAGCCGTCCGCCCGCTCCCACCAAGGAGTTGTGGGAAATCTTGCGAAAAACCATAGGGATACCAGATCCACGCCGGTTGCGCAGCGGGCAGGGTCGCCCTGCCGGTATTGTTGGGCGAGTTGTTGGTGGGCGCTGCACAGTCGAAGGCGGGACCCGCCGTTCCTGAGCCAAAATCATACTCCCGATACGCCCGGTTCGGCCCGATGCAATAGGGCCACCCGAAGTTGCCCGGTCCCCGTGCCTGGTTCCACTCGTCCAGACCCTCAGATCCCCGGCTGGTGCTGGCGCGCTGGGCATCCGGGCCGACATCGCCCCAGTAGAGCCAGCCGGTCTCGGTATCCACCGTGATGCGAAAGGGGTTGCGCAGGCCCATCGCGTAGATCTCCGGTCGGCCTGCCGCGCTATTCGGGAATAGGTTGCCCGCCGGAATGGTATAGGTGCCGTCGGGTTGCGGCGTGATACGAAGGATGGCACCCCGCAGATCGTTGGTGTTGCCCGCCGACCGCTGGGCGTCCCAGGGTGCCCGCCCCGACCGCTCGTCGATGGGCGCATAGCCATCGGAATCGAACGGATTGGTGTCGTCGCCAAGAGCGATGAACAGGTTGCCTTCGGCATCGAAGGCCATCGACCCGGCGGCATGGCAACATTGGCTCCGCGTGATCGGCACCTCCAGCAGAATCCGCTCGGACGCCGGATCGACTTCGTTGTCTATCAAGGTGAAGCGTGAGAGGCGCTGCTTCTCCTCTGCTCCGGCAGGCGTGTAGAAAAGATAGAACTGCTGGTTCGTCGCAAAATCAGGATCGAGTA
>DATGCC010000818.1:0-6758 GCA_035312345.1 Rhodothermales bacterium | reverse complement strand
TATCGAGGAAGGTTTCATCCTCGACGTGCTATCCAACTACACCACGTTTGCGCGTTATTTCAAACTGGTCAAGGCCGTAGAGGAAGACGACGAATACGAGAAGCGCAAGGCCGTACGGGCGCTAACGTCCTACGTGGATCTGCAACCCCACGCCATCGAAGCGAAAACGCGGATCATGCTAGATCACTTCGCAGACGCGACGCGGGACGCCATCCAGGGAAAAGGACGCGCCATGCTGGTTACACGCTCCCGGCTTCACTGCGTCCGCTATTACCATGCCTTCCGCAAGGCCATGAAAGAGGATGGACTACCGTTCAAGCCCCTGGTCGCGTTCTCTGGCACCGTCAAAGACAAAGACACCGGGCTAGAATACACCGAAAATCGGCTGAACCAGCTTCCGCCCAGGGTCAGCATCAAGGAAGCCTTGAAGCTACCAGAGTACCGCATATTGATTGTCGCCAACAAATTCCAGACGGGCTTCGATGAACCCTACCTGCATACGATGTGGGTGGATAAACGCCTTGGGGGAGTCCAGGCTGTACAGACGCTCTCGCGGCTCAATCGCACCGCTAAGGGCAAAACTGATCCGGTGGTACTCGACTTCGTAAACGACACGGAAGCCGTTCAGGACGCCTTTCAGGACTACTACCAGACGACCTACCTTGAAGAAGAAACCGATCCGAACAAGCTGTACGATCTCGAAACCCGGCTGAATCAATTTGAACTCTACATCCAAGACGACATCGACGAATTCGCGGCGGTATTCTTTGACGAGAGGCAACCCGGCGAGAAGCTACAACCCCCGCTGAAACGGGTGTCGGATGCATGGCGGCAGCGCGGGGAAGACGAACGGGAAGATTTCCGATCTACCTTGCAAGCATTCATCCGGCTCTATGCCTATGTCTCCCAGCTTATCGACTTCCAAGACCCGGACCTGGAAAAGCTGTACGTCTTTGCCCGAAACCTAAATAAGAAGCTGAAAAAGCGGCAAGGCAGCATTCCATTCGAGATAGCCGACGCCGTAGACCTGGATTCCTTCCGCATCCAGCAGACGTTTGAGGGATCAATCCAGCTAGACCAGACCGACAAAGACATCGCCGGTATTCCAACGAGTGCGAGTACGATCAGCGAACCGGAAATGGATTACCTGTCGAACATCGTCAATACGCTGAACGATCTGCACGGGATTGATCTGACGGAAAAGGACAAGATCCACGTTCGCCAAATCATAGAAGATGTGGAAAATGACGAAGGGGTAATCGCCGTAATGAACGGCAACAACACAGCGTCGAACAAGGAACGCAAGGTAAATCAAGTAATCGACGACAAGCTGTTAGATGTCGTTCACACGTCTATCGAACTCTATAAGAAGCTGAACGAACCCCACATCAACGAAGCCTTTAAACGCCAACTCTTCCGCAAATTGCAGCAGCAGTTCCGGCAATAATCTTGTGTTGCAAGCCGCTTCAATAAACGATGAGGAGTGGCCCGCCAAGCAGACCACTCCCCGTCCAGAAGCTGCGAAGACCGCAATTAGTCTTGTACGAGGCGCTCGGTCCACTCTGCGTCGTAGTAGAGGCGAATCTGGCAACTCGATGTGCTGCCAATGATAACCGTCCGCGTTTTCTTACCCAACGCGAAGGGTACGGTCTTTGAACCGCTACGGTTTTCCATACGGTTGTCTCTGGTGACACCGTCCCACTCAGCACCGAACAGCTTTACGTCAATGCGGGCCGTCCGGTCGAGGGTACGCCATGTGTAGGTGCGATTGGCAAAGTTGATGTTCTCGCCAGATTTTCGATTGTAGGTTTTGCCGAACCGGGAATTGTAGTTATCGCTCTGACGCGTATGCCTTTCTCCTTTGCCGCTGATTTCGTAGCGGTACTGGAACTCGCCATGTGTTGGATTTCCAAATACGTCTGCTGCGTCGCAAGACCCCCGCACCTCAATGTACCGCGTGGTCAGGTTTAGGTCGTAAACCGTCGTAAGTTCAGGCTCGGGTTCATCGGGCGTATCCTCCATGCCCGGCCCAGTCAGGCTGTCTCCGCAGGCAGTCAGGGTCAAGACCAAGAGCAAGATGCTCAGGTTACGAAGCTGCGAAAGGATTCGGGATGTGGTTTGCTGTATGGAAGTCATGGTTTCTATGCGGTAGGTCAGTTAAGATGCACGACGTGATGTCGTCCGGTCATTTATAGACGCACAGAATTCAGGGGAAAGTGATAACACCCTGTAAAAAAAGATTGGCTGTGTCTTTGCAGCGTGGTTGCAAATTGTGGATCTTTATTGTGGCTGTAGCAAGTATTTCCTGTTGGCTAGTAGCTTCAACAAGCAGGTCGGATGTTGCTGGAGAATTGAAATAGTACGTCACCTCAGCCTTTCTGTATTCGCTCAAAAGTAGTTGCAAGAGAGCATCGAAAGCCTGAGATTTAGGCGGAACTCACGATGAACCTGCCAACTTGGAACTATGAAACACGTTCTCCTGATCGTCTCCCTGTTATTTTTCGCGGCCTGTGCTGACACGGACACAGACGCCCCCGCCTCCCTCGATGGCGAGGCTATCGAGGCTGCGCAAGCCTCGTCCGCTCCTGATACCGCCGCCGCTGCTGAATCAGATGATTTAACAGGCACCTGGGAACTGGTAGAACAGAGAGGCTACGGCCCCGACCACCCCGATGACGTAGAGCAGAGCCTTACGTTTACAGACGATGGACGTATGATTAACGAGCAATCGACAGGGGGGCAGTCAACCACCATGGTACTGACGTATCATGTGGAGGGTGACCAGATCGTTGCCACGGTGGAGTCCGTAGAAATCAATGGGGAGGCTCTCGATATGGATGGGGAGGCTCTCGATATGGATGGGGATATGCCAGGGCAAACCTTTCAATGGCAGATCGAGAACGGTCAACTCATCATAACGGACGGGGAGACACAGGACATTTACCGCCGCGCTGGTTGAGCGAAGAACAACATAGGTGGACAAAGCACAGACACATAGCATCCATGCCGAAGCCCTCCGAGAATTGCGCGGGCGCGGGCCGATCAACACGCCTGCCTAGACGCAACAGGAAGCAGGACTTCCATAAGAAAGCTGTTAGGCGTGGGCATCAGGGACTTCCTCCCATCGCGTTGTGTAGCGTGGCGACCGCTGCACCTGCTTCATGGCCCATGCCTGCTTGGTGCCTGATGCCGCAAAGAACACCGTGCCCCGGCCCCAGCGCCCGTTGATCTCGTCTACCACCTCCATGAGCGCCCCATTTACGCTATGATCGGCGCTCTCGAATAGATGGGCCTGCGTGCTTCCCTTCGGCTGAATCGCAGTCAGCATCACCCCAGCTTTTCTATACCGGTAGCCGGGCCGGTATATCTTCTCCAGGCACGCTTCTGCATAGCGAATCAGCAAGGGCGTGTAAGCCGTTGGCTCTGGCAGCGTAGCCGTGCGGCTGTTCGTGTAGTGCGGCCCCTTCCCGAAATCCTTCGTCGTGATGAAGACCGTGAGCATACCACATATCGACACTTGCCCCCTAAGCTTCTCCGCTGCCCTCGTCACATAGGACGACACGGCTTCACTCAGCGGCCCCAGATCCGTCACCGGCTCGCCAAAGCTACGGGATGAGGTGATGCCTTTCTTCGGCGTTGGGACTTCCTCTAAGGGCAAACACGAAATCCCCCGAAGCTCATAGACCGTTCGCAGCCCTGTAATCGTGAGGCGCTGCTGTATCCATTTCTCGTTCGCATCCCGCAGCTCCCGTGCCGTGTGGATACCATGCTTGTTGAGTAGCTTCCTGCGCTGCGTTCCGATGCCCCACACGTCTTCGACCGTAACAATATGTAACAAATCATCCACGTCTTTACGCTGCGTCATATCGAAGACGCCTTCCCATTCGGGATGCTTCTTAGCGAAACGGTTGGCTATCTTCGCCAGCGTCTTTGTCGGTGCGATGCCGATGGATGTAGGAATGCCCGTCCACTGCAAAACGCGCTGCCTCGCCTCGCGTGCCTGCCCTTCGGCCTGCCCATTCCCGGCAAGATGCAGGAATGCTTCATCAATGGAATAGACTTCCACATCCGGCGCACACTGCCCAAGCACCGCCATCACGCGGCTCGACATATCGCCGTAGAGCGCATAGTTTGAGCTAAAGATCCGTGTGCCATGCCTCGCCAGTAGCTTCTTGTACTGGAAGTAGGGGGCTCCCATCGGCACACCCATCGCCTTCACCTCATTAGACCGGGCAATGATGCAGCCGTCATTGTTCGAGCGCACCGCCACAGGCACCCGTGCGAGCGACGGATCAAAGACCCGCTCACAGGAGACGTAGAAGTTGTTGCAATCGACCAGGGCGAAGCTGGAAGCGTTCTGCTTCGGAGCGCTCTGCTTCATCGGAGCGACCGGATAACGTGCGTGACGATGCCCCAGATTTCTAGCTCCATGCCCTCTTTCATACGGATGTTGGGGTACGCTTCATTGGCAGCGATTAGCCCGATATGCCCCCCGCGCCGGTAGAGCGCCTTCACGGTAAGCTCTCTATCGAGTAGGGCGATTACGACATCGTCATGCGCGGCTTCAATAGCGCGATCAACGACAAGCAAATCACCGTCATAGATACCGGCATCTTTCATCGAATGCCCGGCTACCCGCATCATGAAGGTGGACGGGGGATTCTTGATAAGCAGAACGTTGAGGTCTAGGACTTCCTCGATGTAGTCCAGCGCGGGACTGGGAAAGCCTGCCTGCACCTTCGTGATGATGAGCGGTACGGGGCACGGTTCGCCCGGCACGAGTTGATAAATGGCCTGAATAGTGGCGGACTGCGGGTTGCAGATATGGTACATGCGAGGCATGGCAGTAAGTAGGAAAGTGAATGATGGAGCCATGCCTTACAAGATGGACTATTGAAATTGTAATGTGCAATATGTGTTCAAAGAGAAAATGAGGGGTGCTCATATGTAATCTTGTGACGAGATCGTTGGGCTGGAGGGATTCTACAATTCATGCGGCAGGATTTGCAAGAGAAGGAATAAAGTCAGAGCTTGAAAGCATTGGCGGTGCGCACCCAGTGGAATGGATCCGCTCGTATTCTTTGGCTTGGATAAGGAACAGCTACCAAGTAATTATAGAAAGGTGAGCCGATGTCAACCATTTCCTTTAAAGCAGTTTTTCAGGCTGTTGAGGAAAACCTTGCGTTCTTCCACCTTATGCTTATCTCGCAGGCCGCTCTGTATCACGGGGATTATGATCCTATTACGGGCGAAGACCTGGAAGTAGCTCGGGAGGAGAACGCGAAATACATTATCCACGCCGATCGAAAGGAATACCTAGCTGATGATTTCCGAAGGAACCCGGAGCATTATAAATTTCTGCTTGCGTACCACGCCCTTAACGGTATATGTCATGCAATGGACTGGGTACTCGACCCAGACGATGGCGACGCTGGGTTTACGCACTTCACGGAGCTACGTCTCGGCGAGCAGTTTCCGAACTTCCGAGCGATTGTAGACTTTATCTCCAGCGCGACGAGCTTGCCGCTCACGTCTGAGCCCCACCTCACAGACGACGTGGCCGCTTACGTACGTGAATGGTTCAAGCCACCTACCGGCAAATGGTTTAAGCCGCTTGCTAGCAAAACTACGGCCCATCTTGTAATCCGATATGATTCAAATTGGCCGACATCGGGCGTAAACGTTCCAGACGAAGAGGGCCTTGAAATTAAGGTGGACTTCTCGAGGATCCGAGGTCAGCAAACGCTGTTTGACTATATTCCCCTAAGGCGTCTACTCCTGTTTGCTGATTTCTGCCGACTCCTTTGTCGCACCTACGCTAACGACGCCGGAACCGCCCATTGAAGAAAGCACACATGGTGATTATAATGCGCGCTAGAATTGTCGCAAGTGTTCTTTTAAAGCAGGGCTCTTTGATCCTTTTCTTTGTTGCTCTGATGATCGTATCGGGCTGTGCCCAGGAGCAAGGCGAAGCTTCTGAGCAGACCGATCAGCCAGCAGAAACAGAGACATCGTCTGCGGATCAAAGCGACAGCGATTTCAAGATGCAGATTGTGGATGTTTTCACGATTACAGGTCGAGGTGTCGTGGCAACCGGAGTAGTCTCTTCTGGCACGGTCTCGGTCGGTGATGAACTCTGTCTCGTTAAGGAAGACGGGGAGCGCCAAACCGTGTCGGTTGCCGGTTTAGAGCAATTTCGTAAGCTGGTCGAGACGGCTTCGGCTGGGGATAATCTGGGCGTGCTGTTCGAGGATCTGGAATTATCAGCGCTTGAAGTGGGTGCGACGTTGACTGCTAAGGAGCGTTGCCAGTAACATTCAACGTAGTTTCAACAGAAATGGATAAAGCACAAACACGTAGCATCCACGCTGAAGCACTCCGAGAATTGCGCGGGCGCGTGCCTATAAACACACCTGCCGAGACGCCCCAGGAAGCACGTGAAGAGCTAGCGGCTTACGTGATCCACCCGGCATTCTACGAAGCGTCAGCGTCCGCTCTGGCCTATGAGTTCCTGCGAGACGTGCTGAAGCGTGAGCCTACGGAAGATGTGACGCTGTGGGCACTCTATACAGAAGCGGCTGGAGCGGTGTTGGATCGGCATGATATTGTACCTGTGCCTGCATTTGGGAATAATCATCAAGCACGAACGTAAATGTGTTTCCTGTTATCCAGACATTGACTACCGGACACTTTTATGAGTAGCGCATCCTGCTAAAGAAAAGCCCCTGCCTTTGGGTATCTTGTGGTGTCCAAACCCA
>DATGCC010000817.1:0-2122 GCA_035312345.1 Rhodothermales bacterium | reverse complement strand
GGAAGTGGAAAGCCAGGGCGAAAGCAACCTCGCTCGCGTTATGTCGCTGGTGCATCAAGGCGACTGGGTGAGCTTCTACCTTGCCATTCTCAACGACGTCGATCCTACGCCCGTCGGCTTGATCCAGCAACTGAAAGAGACCCTGGCGAAAGGGTAACGGTCAGATAAGTGAGCTAGCAACGGATACCTGACTACTGCTTACGCCAACGACACCGTTCATCCCGAAGCATTGGCGACTCGGGCGCAGGTTTGGGCAACCCACCGGCATAGGCAAGCACAACAGGTATCCATTTGGCAGTTTAGTTACGCGTCCCCTGCGTCGCTAACCAGCGATAGTGGAACGGGGGGCGCGTTTTTGCGTTGCTGTGAAGTGCGCGTTAAGCTACATTAGGAGGTCTGTCAACGGATCTCGTTGTGCCCTTCAGAACACCGCCCTGATCGACGCCCTTTTCCTCATCTCTTGCCGAATGCTCCTATGCTACTGCGGCGATTTGTTTTCTTCCTGACGTTTGTGTGCTTCGGAGCGTTCGTCACGCCGGTGCAGGCCCAGTATGGTTTCCACTTCGGGCGCAACAAGGTCCAGTACGATGATTTCGACTGGCACGTGCTGAAGACCGACCATTTCGAGATCTATTATTACCCGGAGATGAAAGAGTTGGCGGAGCATGGAGCCGCCTTCGCCGAAGAAGTCTATGCTGAACTGGAGAACAAATTTAACTACTCACTGAATCAGCGGACGCCCATCATTTTCTATTCGTCCAATTTGCATTTCAAACAGACCAACATTACGCCTGGCTTCATCCCCGATGGGGTGGGCGGCTTCTTCGAGTTTCTAAAAGGACGCGTGGTGATTCCGGCCAATGGCAACCTGCATCGGTTCCGCCGGGTGGTGCGGCACGAAATGGTACACGTCTTCACCTATGGCCGCTTGCTACGGGTGTTGCGCGATCACCGCGTGCCGCCGGATCGGTTTCTTCCGCTCTGGTTCACCGAGGGATTGGCCGAGTACTGGTCTGGCGAACCGGATTACCAGCATGAGATGTTGATGCGCGACGCGCTCTTCTCCAACTACCTCGTGCCGCTCGAAACGATGTATCGCATCTCCGGCTCCTACCTGATGTACAAGCAGGGTGAGGCCATCTTCCACTTCATCTCCGAGACCTACGGCGAAGAGAAGATCCTCGAAATCATCGAAAACTTCTGGCGCGATACGGATTTCCGGGAGGTGATGGAGTACACGCTCCACGAGGATTTTGAGGAGATAAGCAGCAAGTGGACGGCCTGGATGAAATCGCAATATTACCCGGCGCTCGAAGAAGAGGACATCACCACGCTCATCTCGGACCCCATCGTGAGCCAGGGCTTCAACAGTAAGCCCGTTTTCTACCAGCACAGAGACGGGACGCGGAAAGTCTATTTCGTGGGTAATCACACGGGCTATTCCAATGTTTTTGAGGTCGAGGTTGATTCGCTGTACCGGCCTCTCGACAAGCCAGATATTCTCGTTCGAGGCGAGCGGGGTGATCGGTTCGAGGCCTTTCACCTGTTTGAGAGCCGCCTGAGCGTGTCGGATGATGGCAAGCTGGCCTTCGTGACGAAGAGCGGCGAAAACGACGTGATCCACATCTACGATCTCGAAAAAGACGAACTCGGCAGCACTTACGCATTCGACGACCTCGTAGCGGTCTATTCGCCCTCGTGGAGTCCTGATGGGAATAAGCTGGCCTTTGCCTCCATTGACGAAGGCGGATTCAGCGACCTCTACGTCTACGACATTGAGGTCAACACCCTGCACAAGCTGACCAATGACGCCTACGACGAGCGCGATCCTTCGTGGAGCCCGGACGGAGCCATGCTCGCGTTTTCGTCGGACCGAACCTCGGTGGGCGAGACGGATGCGTACAATCTGTTCACTTACAACCTGGCAGACGGAGCGATCCGGTATGTGACCTTCGGCGTGCGCCACGACCTGTCGCCGCGCTGGAGTCCGGATGGCGAGCACATCGTCTTTACGAGCACGCGCCGTGACAGTACGGGCCGCTTCGGGGCGCAGAACATCTGGGTAGCCGACATGGCGGAGGCTGACTTACCCGCTGTCGCCTCTACCGAAGCCGTTCTCGCC
>DATGCC010000816.1:0-4170 GCA_035312345.1 Rhodothermales bacterium | reverse complement strand
CCGTGAACTGAGTTGGATCGACTTCAACTGGCGCGTGCTGTATCAGGCCATGGACGAGCGCACGCCGCTGCTCGAACGGGTTCGGTTCCTCGCCATCGCCTCCAGCAACACGGACGAATTTTTTCGCAAGCGCGTGGGTGGTCTCAAGCGGCAGAAGCTTGCAGGGGTCCGCACCCTTTCGCCGGATGGACGCACGCCGCAGCAGCAGTTGCACCTCATCCGCACGGCCATGCTGCCGTTTTACCAGACGATGACGGAGGTCTGGGAAGCACACCTCAAGCCGCGCCTCCGCGAGGTGGCCGACATTCACATCCTCGACTACGCCGACCTCAGCGAGCGACAGCAGCGGATGTTGGACACCCATTTTCAGGAGCACATTTTCCCCATCCTCACGCCGCTGGCTGTCGATCCCGGCCACCCGTTTCCCTTTATCTCCAACCTGAGCCTTTCGCTGGCAGTGAGCCTGCGCCATCGGACGCGTGGCACGCATCACTTTGCCCGCCTCAAGGTACCCACAAGCCGGGGGCGCTGGGTCCCTCTCGGCAAAGCCTCGCAGGTGGTTCCGCTCGAACAGGTCATCATGCACAACCTGCACGAGCTTTTTCGGGGAATGGAGGTCGTCAGCGTCCATGCCTTCCGTATCACCCGCAACGCCGATCTGGACCGGGAAGAGGAGGAAGCCGAAGACCTGACGCAGATGATCTCCGAGGAACTGCGCGAGCGCCGGTTTGCGCCCGTGGTGCGGCTGGAGGTAGAAAAAACGATGCCCGTACCCATCCGGCAGGTACTGATGCGCGAACTCACGCTGGAGGCGGACGATATCTACGAGAGCGAGGGGTTGCTTGATTTTACGGACTGCATGGATCTTGCCAATCGCGATTTGCCAGCGTTTCAGTACGAACCGTGGGAGCCGGTCATCCCGACGCCGATGTTGTTGGAAGATAACACTGGTGAGCGGGCGGACATCTTCAGTATCATCCGACAGGGCGATGTGCTGGTGCATCATCCCTACGAGTCGTTCCACAGCAGCGTGCAGCGGTTCGTGGAAGAAGCCGCCGCCGACCCCAACGTCCTTGCTATCAAGCAGACGTTGTATCGCACCTCAGAGGAATCGCCGATTATGGCGGCGTTGATCCGGGCGGCGGAAGCGGGCAAGCAGGTGGCCGTACTCGTGGAAGTCAAGGCGCGGTTCGATGAGGAGAACAACATTGAATGGGGGCAGCGGCTGGAGAAATCCGGCGTGCATGTGACCTACGGGCTGGTGGGGCTGAAAACGCACGCCAAAGTCACGCTTGTGATTCGAGAAGAAGAGAAGGAACTGCGCACGTATTGCCACATTGGCACCGGCAACTACAATCCCAAAACGGCCCGGCTCTACACCGACCTCGGCCTGCTGACCTGCGCGCCCGACATTGGCTACGACGTGACGAACCTTTTCCACTACCTCACCGGCTACGCCCCCGAGCAGCATTATCGCCAACTCATCGTCGCGCCCCGCGAGATGCGGCAGACGTTCGTCAACATGATTCGCAAGGAAGTCAAGCATCAGAAAAAGCATGGCAACGGACGCGTCATTGCCAAGCTCAATGGGCTGGATGATGTGGCGATGATCCAGGAACTCTATCGCGCCTCGCAGGCAGGGGTACAGATCGACTTGATCGTGCGGGGCCATTGTCGCCTGCGGCCCGGTCTGCCTAATTATAGTGAGAACATCCGCATCATCAGTCTGGTGGGGCGCTTTCTAGAACACAGCCGCGTGTTCTACTTCCACAACAACGGTGACCCGCAGGTGTTCATCGGCAGCGGAGACTGGATGCGCCGCAACCTGGACGACCGCGTGGAGGTGACCGTCGGCGTTACAGAACCTGCTTTGCGCAAGCGGCTGGTGCGCATGCTCAAGTTCGTGCTGGCCGACCGTCGCCTCGCCTGGGAACTCCACCCCGACGGGCATTATGCCCAGCAGCAACCCTCCAACGAGGAGGAAGCCGTGGGGCTGCACGACCTGTTTATGCACCGTGCCAAGCAACGTATCATTGAAGCAGATACACCATGGGATATTGTGTGAGGGAAGGGGGAAGAGCGAGGAGGGAAGAAGGGTTTCTTGATTCAATAATATTTTTCCAGGCGTTCCTTTGATGGATCGTCATAGGTTTTGGGGATCCAGTAGGAAGTAGCGTCGGCGTCGGGTTTCTGACGGAGCGGGTCTTTGCCAAACAGGCGGCGGACGAGGCCGATGGGTGTGATGAGAAGAAAGAAGACAAGGGTTAGCAGGACCCGCGTCATCACGAAACCCAGCACAATGGCGAGCGCCATCCAGACGCGGTAGAGCGGGCGAAGTAGGACCGGCACCATGCTGCCCAGCACGACGAGCGCTCCGCCGATACCGCCGAGCCAGTAGATGGCTGTCGTAAACGTCCAATCATGCCGCCACCACACCACGAGGGCGATCACCAGCAACATCCCACCGACGAGCCAGCCGAACGAGCGCAGGGCCTTCTTGCTGGTATCCACCTCCTTGATTTCTTGCCAGATCAGACGCATGCAGGTACCTCAGTAGACATTCCTCGACGAAAAAGAGGGTCTCCAAGATACAGCAAAGCCCTCTGCCAAGCGAGTCGCAGAGGGCTTTGTGCGTGTGGGAAGTGAGGATGTGTGTTTAACGCGAAAGGGCTACATTGGCGAGCGCAGGCGCTTTCATTTTGCGGACAGACTTACGTTTCTGGATGATACTCATGGTCCGTTTGCGCGCCGTAGTCCAGCTTCCGACCACCGTTACCAGTCCCAGCAAAGTGGTGCTGGAGAAGAAGATATTATCGATCTGGCTCAGACTCAGGTCCTTAAACAGGAAGAAAGCGGAGCCCACGATGAGAAACAGACCGATGAAACGCATGGTCCAGCAGAGGGCACTGTCGGTGCAGGGGGCGTGTGTGCGGGTGGTTTTCATGAGAACGTCGTAGGTCTATGTGAACGCCGGTAGGCGGTTGTCATCTAATGATCTGGTAGCTTCTACGGCATCCAGGCGGCATAGAGCCCTGTTTTTGGGGAACGAGACAGGCTTGTTGCAGCCCCCATCGCACGTTACACCACAGTTGCGAAACCCATGCTTCGCGGAATCGCTTCGTCACATTAGAGAGAGAAGAAAGGACATGAACCACTGGGCCTCTGCCCCTTTACTCGCAGGCTTACTCTTGATAGGAACCGCTCGCTGTGGTGGAGAAGACGCCACGCCTCAGACACCAGAGGCCCGCTTTGCGCAACTCGGCGAGCGGGTCTATGGAAGCTATTGCATCACGTGCCACCAACCCGGCGGTCAGGGGTTGCCCGGCACCTTTCCGCCCTTGCGCCAGACGACCTGGGTGGAAGGCGACAAGGGTCGTCTCATTCGCCTCACGCTGAATGGAATGAAAGGGCCGCTCACCGTCCACGGCGCGACGTATGAGGGCATCATGCCGATGCATGGGTTCCTGAGCGATGACCAGATCGCCGCCGTTCTCACCTACGTCCGTAGCAACTTTGGCAACGACGCCGACGCGATTACGCCGGAAGAAGTGGCTGCCGTCCGCCGTGCCAATGAAAGAGAAGAACCGTGGACCGAAGCAGCGTTGCTAGAACAGACCGGGATTCCAGGTGAGGAATGAGTCTACGAGGCTGAGAGCCTAGGTCTTTTTTCATCTTAGGCTCATAGGCTCATAGATTCCTAGTTTCAAAACTTACCGTCCTGTGCGCGGGGTGGGGGGTTGGAGTTCGGCGCTCGGGAAGTCTGGCGGGAGGGTGGGCAGGCGCAGGTTGCCACGGGCGGCACGTGTCGCTTCGGCCAGGGTTTCCCAGCCATCGTACGACCAGAGTTGCTTGTGGGCGCGGGCGACGGTCAGTTGCGCCTGGCGGTAGTGCGACGGGTTCAGCGCAGCGAGGTTTTCAAATTGAGCAATCAGGCTGTTCAGCTTGCGCCGGTTGGCGAGTGAGAAGCCGAAATGCTTGACGTTTTCCAACAGCGCTTCATATTCCCGGTCCGCCTGCGTCATGATCACGTCGTCTTCGAGGCGGTACGTGTTGTGATCAAACCGGAAGGTGTGCCGGTCATCGAAGATGTCGAGGCCGTCCAGGGCCAGGACGCGGGCAGCGTTGAGGGGCAGGAAGAACCGCACGGTGGCGTCTTTGATGGAAGAGACG
>DATGCC010000815.1:0-10128 GCA_035312345.1 Rhodothermales bacterium | reverse complement strand
TCTCACTTTAGCTATCCCTTCCTTGGCAACACCGACGAGGTTGCAAAAGAAAACCTGGCGTCGATGGCGTCTTAGATTTTCGTATACTCTTCCTCACCCTGAGCGATAGCCTCTTATGCATTCACATTGGATGCTGTCCCTCACCGTTTCCTTTCTCACGCCGCTTAACGCTCGCTCATGTCCCAAAAAGTACGTGTCGTACAATACGGCCTCGGCCCCATTGGTCAGGCTGCCGCTCGAGTATTGCTCGAAAAACAGAAAACTGGTCTGGTGGAACTGGTCGGAGCCATTGATATCGACCCCAAAAAAGCCGGAAAGGATCTTGCTGAGCTGCTGAATCTGGAGACAGCTACAGGCATTGAGATTTCGAGCGACGCCAAAAAGGTCTTGCGCGAATCTAATGCAGACGTGGCTGTCCATACCACCAGTTCATTCCTCGACCGCGTGCAGGAGCAACTGCTGCTGTGTGCCAAAGCCGGTGTGCATGTCGTGTCTTCGACGGAAGAACTGGCCTATCCCTTTGTGCGGCACCCCGAGCGCGCCACCGCGCTCGACATGGTCGCCCGGCAGCATGGCGTGGTCTTCGTGGGCACGGGCGTCAATCCTGGATTTGCCATGGATACGCTGGTGCTTACGGCCACAGGTGTGTGTACCGATGTGACGCGCATCCAGGCCACACGGGTCGTTGACGCCGGACTGCGCCGGGGTCCGCTCCAGCGCAAAGTAGGAGCGGGGATCACCCCAGAAGCGTTTGCTGAAAAAAAAGCCACGGGTACCTTCGGGCATATTGGGCTGCGTGAATCGCTGCTGCTTGTTGCTGAGGGGTTGGACTGGACGCTCGACCGGATCGAGGAGACACTGGATCCTATGCTGGCAAATCGAGATATAGCCACCCCACACGCCGAGGTAACCACTGGACAGGTGGCAGGTATCCATCATGCCATAACGGGCTTCCGACATGATCATCCCTTGATCACCCTCGACTTGAAAATGTACGTCGGTGCAGAAGACCCACACGATGCGGTCCGTATCGACGGGACGCCACCGATCGACCTCGTGGTGCAGGGCGGCATTTTCGGCGATACGGCTACAATTGCTGCGCTGGTCAACACTGTGCCATTGATTCTGAAAACCGAGCCGGGCTTGCGTACCATCAAGGACCTGCGCATTCCGCGTGCCTTTGCCACCTCCCCTATGCTCCACGCGCACTGACTGGAGCCATGATACTAATGACCTACGACGAGCCCGCTGGGATCGACGAGTCGACAACAAGCTTTCGCAGTACCCTGCATCCCGGCCAGATGCCCCGGCGATGGGCCTATACTCTTGCGCTCATACGTCCCTTAATGCTTTGTATGTTGCCGGTGATGGTGGCTGCGTTACTAGCAGTGTTGCAGGGCTTTCCCGCCCTCGTGTATTTGACGGTCGGCTTTCCTGTCGCCGCGCTCGTAGCGATGGTGTGGACCCTCTTTCGTATGCAAACCGCGCTGGCAGAAATTCATGTGCGTCCTGGTGCAGCAGCGGTAGTCACGGTCTGGCGGGCAGCAGGATCACAGCAAAAGCTGGTCTGGCAACCCATCTATGAAATTCGTTCGCACGCGAAAGAGGTATCTTTTGGCCTCGGCGATGCCAGCTATGAATTAGACCGCAGCCGATGGCCCGAAGCCGACGCGCTCATCCACGCCCTCCGTGCTGCCCGGCACGCCGTAGCCCTTGCCTGATGATGCCAACCCCTTCCGACCCACCTGCTCTAATACAACCCAAACCTTCACCTGCGCCTGCGCAGGACGAAGCCGAAGTACAAAACTATTGGGACTTCTGCCCCAACTGCGGTTCGCGCCTGCACAACGTCGGCTGCAAGTACCGATGCGCCGACTGCCACTATTTCATGAGTTGCTCCGATTTCGATTAGATGATTACCATTGACCGGGATGTGACGACGCCTGTGTATGAACAGTTGGTCGAGCAGCTCCGCTATTTGATCGCTAGCGGCAAGTATCAGATAGAAGAAAGGCTGCCTTCGACCCGCGCCTTGGGTGAGCAAATTGGTGTTTCGTTTCACACGGTTCGCAAGGCCTATCAGGAACTGGAACAGGAAGGCTTACTGAGTTCCCGCGTGGGCAGTGGGTTTCGGGTGAAAGAACGGGCTCCGCTCGCCAAAGGCGAACGCATCGAGCGGGGAGCCACCATCATGCAAGATGCGATTCAGAAACTGGTCGGGTTGGGCCTCGATGGCCTGGAGATAGACCACCTGATGCAAGAGCAACTGGCACTGCTGGATGAACCGCATAGCGGTCCCAAAATCGTCTTTGCAGCCCCGTTTCAGGAAATGGCCGACCTTTGTGCCGAACAGGTCGCCCGGCATTTGCAGCATCCGATAGAACCTGCCACGCTGGTCACGTTACTCCGCCACCAGGACGCCGAGATAGTTCTGGTGCGCATGATGGATTTGCGCGAGGCAAACAGCCAGATGCCCCGCAGCGATACCCTCGGCGTCATCACCTACCTGACGCCAGGTGCCCTCGAATCCGTCGCGCGGATGTTGCCGCAGGAAACCCTCGCCATTGTCACGCGCTATGCCGACGCCATCCAGCCCATGATGACCGAAATCCGGGCACAGACAGGTTTTGCAGGACAAATGCTCGCCACCTCTATCGAAGACGGCACCGGGCAACTCGTGCATCTCATCAATCAGGCAGATTTACTCCTCTACACCCCCCCATGCCGCCGTCGCCTCTTAAGTATGCTGGACGACGATCAGAAACACACGGCTATTGCACCCGTCATTAGCGCTACTTCGCTGGCCCACCTGCGGCAGGTGGTGCCCGTTTGATCACGACTTTTCTTGCTCCGGCTCGATATTTTCGGATACCCCATCGCCACCGGAAGCTGCTGGCTCGTCGGTGGTGCCGTTGGCCGCCGCCGCGCCGTCATCTCGTACTCGGGCTGATGGGTTGACCGCTTCGGCTCCACCGCTGACCTCAGCTTCTTCAGGCACTTCTTCTTCGGAGGGCACCGCAATGCTTTGCTCAGGAATGCCGATCAGCTTGTCGTCGCGCATGTCGACCACCGTTTCACTGTCCGACACCTCTTGTTCGGTAGGTTGGGCATCCTGATCGGCCTGGGCCTTCTTGATTTCATTCTCCTGCCCAGGATATTTGACCCGAATATGATAAATACCCAGGAGCAGCGTCAGAAAGGTCTCTTTTATCTTTTTGAGATCCTCAAATGTGAGTGCTGTGTCATCAAGTTGCCCATCTTCGATGCGGGCTTTGATGATCATATTGATGAGCGATTCCAGCCGCTTATGAGTTGGATCAGCGAGGCTTCGGCTGGCCGCCTCCACCCCATCGGAAAGCATCAGAATGCCGGTTTCTTTGGTACTGGGGCGCGGCCCGGGATACCGAAACTCCGCTTCCTGCAAGGTTGGCTCTCCCTCTTTGCGTTCCTCCAGCGCCTTGCGATAGAAATACTCGATCCGCGTGGTGCCGTGGTGCATCGGTATGAATTCGAGCACGCGCGGCGGCAGCTTGTACTGGCGGCCCATCTCAAGCCCTTCCTTTACGTGGCTCGCGATGATCAGCGCACTCATACGCGGCTTGAGTTGATCGTGCGGGTTGTGACCGGGGCGCTGGTTCTCAACGAAATACTCCGGCTTGAGCATCTTGCCAATATCATGGTAGAGCGCTCCCACCCGGGTAAGCAGCGCGTTGGCCCCGATGGCAGCCGCAGCGGCCTCGGCCAAGTTGGCGACCTGCAATGAATGGTTGAACGTGCCGGGAGCCCGGAGGCTCAATTCCTTGAGCAGCGGGCGGTTGGTGTCAGAGAGTTCAAGCAGGGCCAGATCCGTCGTCACCTCAAACGACCGCTCAAAAATCCATAGCAGCGGGTAGGCCATCATCAATAAGACGGAGTTGATACCGACGGACAGCAGATCAGACCCGAGCAAGGCGGCCGAGCGCCCTAGAAAGAGCCACGTGGCCATCATTACCAGGAGGTAGCCAATGAAAACCAGCCCGGCGCTCATGACAAACTGGCCCCTGTTTTTGATGTCCCGTACACTGAACACGCCCAGCGTACCCCCGAAGAGCGTAGCCAGCGTAAATTCGTAATCGAAGCCGAGCAGCAGACCGCCGATGAGCGCGAGCGTCAGGGTGCCGAAAAGCCCGACCCGCGAGTCAAAAATAACGGTTAGCAGCACCGATACCATCGCTACCGGCACGGCATACATGGCATCGAACGGTAATCGAATCGCCAGGGCAAAAAATCCAATAATAACACTGAGCAATAAGGTGATCAGTAACATCTTGCGGTTGTCTTTGAAAAGCGACTGCCGCACGGTGTAGAGGTACAGAAAGAAAACGCCGAAGATCGCCATGGAAAGCAGAATCTGGCCCAGCACCCGCTTCCATTGCAGGCGCGTGCCCCCCCGTTCCAGTTGTGCCCGTTCCAACGAAATAATTTGCTGCCGGACCTGTGGCGTAATAACCTGTCCTTTGCGGATGATTTCCTCATTTTGGGCTACCCGCCCGCGTGTCGGCGAGATCCGGCTCTCGGCCTGCTTCCAGGCGCGCATGGTCTCGCCCCGCTGATATTCGAGCGAGGCAACAAAGATAGCACGCACGAAGGCACTTGCCGTGTTGATAAGATCCACATCTAATTCGTACGCCTGCTTGAAATAATCCTGGGCGAGGCCATAAACCTCGTTGATCCCAAAATAGTTGTCTTTTTCGACGGTGCGCTCGGTGCGGGCCTGCTCGTTCCGTACGATGATATCGTCCGTCAGGATGCTGTCCCGCGCCATGTTCAGCACCCCCGAATTAACGAGTTGGATGCTGAACTCCCAGGCATCCCTGAGCAATCGTTGATCCAACCGCGCGCCCGAAACCTCCCGCGTCGTGGAGGCCAGACCCGGCTGCCGTGCCACGTAGTCTTCCACCAACCGCGCCCATTGCTCTACAGTTAGCTTAAGCCGTGAATTGCTACGCAGGTTAGCATATTGCACCGAATCCTCAGCCGCTTCCGCAAAACGACCTTGCGATTTGCTTTTTATGAATGACTCGTACGCCTTGAAAATATCATCCAGTTCACTTCGCACCGTATCGCGGTGGGCCGAGACCCGATCCTGCACCTCAGGGACTTCTGCAAAGATGGGTGGGGTCGAGTAGCGGGTCGCACGGCGCTCGGCATTCAGCGAATCCGTGGACTTGTAGATCGCAAAATCGAAGGGTGCTATCAGGGTCTCACGCTGCCAGGTATCACCCACCTGGGCCGTATAGGTCGTTACTTCCCCCTGCGGAAAAGCAGCGAAGGTGAGTACCACCAGGGCTAGGTAGAGCACCACTTTGCTCAGCACATTGCGCTGGCGTGATGACGCGCCATCGTTGCGCCCCCGTTCGAGGTTGCGCCCGACGGGACGCACGCGACGTCCCCGTGGCTTAAATTTGTCTAGTAGTCCCATGCAATCAGAACCCGATAGGGTCCACAAAACTAAAAACGAGACCTATCCCTCGCAGGATAAAGCAAAGCAGAAGATACACACTGGATAGCTAGCCTACCTATGCCGCAGGGCAAGCAATGATCCTACAATCAGCGTCATCACTGAGCCAATTACGGTATACCAGGGCCACCCGATCTTGCGCAATCCGTCTGCTGCAATCTGCTCTGGAGACGGGTTCAAATTAAAGATCCAGCCCTCTGCGTTGCCATACCAGACGCCGAAGATGATGAGCACCATGCACACAATGGTCACTACGAATGCGACAATAGCATCGAGTTGTCGGGTTCGCTTATTGAGCAGCCCAAGCAAAAAAGCACCTAGCAGCCCGCCATACGTAAAGGATGCAATGGAAAGCCCCAACTCCACCACCGGATTCTGTGTATCCTGAAACAGGCTGGCAAAGCCAATAAAGACGAGACCCCAGAAAAAGGTCAGATACCGCGAGACCGTCAGTGCTTTGCGATCATCCAACGTTTTGCCTCCCAGCCGCTCATACAGATCAAGCATGGAAGACGACGCCAGCGAGTTCAACGACGACGACAGCGTGCTCATTGCTGCCGCCAGAATGCCCGCCAACAACAGCCCCGAGATACCAGCGGGCATCCCTTCAATGATGTATTTAGGAAACACCTCGTCGCCCCGTGTGAGGCCCAGTTCTCCGAGGGATTGTCCTTGATAGTAGCTCCACAGTAGCAATCCTACCGCCAGGAAGAGCGCAAACTGCACTATCACGAGTACCCCGCTGCCCACCAGGGCTTTCTGGCTGTCTTTCAAAGAGCGGCACGTCAGCAGGCGTTGTACGATGAGTTGATCGGTACCATGAGAGGCCATCGAAAACACAGCCCCGCCGACGACAGCCGTAACGAAGACATACGGTTGCGTCAGCCACTCCGAAATCGATTGTCCTCCGCCAAAATCGAGCAGTTTCGACTTTCCTGCTGTAGTTGCAGTAGTCCACCAATCAGACGGTACTTCGCCGAGCAGCAAGATGATAGCGAGCAGTCCACCGCCAACGTACAGCACCATCTGCACAACATCCATCCACACCACAGCCCGGATACCGCCAATGAGTGTGTAGATGATGGTGATAAGGCCAAGCAGCAGGATGATCTGAAAATAGGTTGCTGGAATCCCTGCTGAGTCGGCGATGACTTTGAGCGGAATAGCCGTAGCAAAGAGACGCACACCATCCGCCAGCAGCCGGGTGACAAGAAAGGTCACAGAGGCCGTGGCCCGCATTCCATCGCCGTAGCGTTCTCCCAGAAAGGCATAGGCTGTACTGAGGTTGCCGTTGACGTAGCGCGGTAGAAAAATCACGCTCACCAGAATACGCCCGATCAGATAGCCGAGCGTGATCTGAAAAAAAGTGAGCGTCCCGCCAAAAGACACCGCTGGCACGCCGATGACCGTCAGCGTGCTCGTTTCCGTGGCAACCACCGAGAAGCACACGGCCCACCACGGCAGATCGCGCCCGCCGAGGAAATAGTCCGTCGTGCTCTGCTGCTTTCCCCCCGCTTTGATGCCGAAGGCCGCGATGCCAATGGTGTAAATTGCAATAACGGCATAATCCAAAGCGGTGAGCATAGAGGTACTGGTGCTTGGTTACAGGTTGTTTGTTTGCGGCCAGACATGCAGGGTGTTCCTACGCGTCTTCTGCGTCTTCTTCTTTCTCTCCCTCACCCTTGCCCAATAACGCCAGCAGGCCCGCTTCATCCAATATCGGGATGCTGAGATCCTGCGCCTTGTCGAGCTTTGATCCGGCCGCTTCTCCGGCTACGAGGTAATTGGTATTGCCGCTGACGCTACCAGTGACGTTGCCGCCAGCGTCTTTGATGAGCGCTTTGGCTTCCGTTCGTCCCATCGACGGCAGGGTGCCGGTGAGTACAAACGTCTTCCCTGCCACCGCCTCTACAACCTGGGGCGCTGTGTCTCCCTCCGTCTCTGCTCGCCGGGTATTGACCCCTAACCTACGCAGTTCAGCTACCAGATGCTGGTTATCGAGAATGGAAAACCAATCTACCACACTTTCCGCCGTGATCGGGCCAATGCCTTCGATAGCTTCCAGGTCTTTCTGAGTCGCCTGTCCTACTTCCTCCAAGGAGGCAAAGGCCTCCATAATTCGCTCGGCAGCGTCTTCGCCTACATGGCGGATACCCAGCCCGAAAAGCAATCGTTTGGGCGGATTGCTTTTGGATGCTTCAATGCCATCCAGCAGATTCTGGGCCTTTTTCTCGGCGAACCCTTCCAGCGTTAGCAGGTCTTCCAATGTGAGCTTGTACAGGTCAGCCAGGGTAGCGACGACGCCCGCCTCGGCCAGCACAACAGCCAGCTTGGAACCGAGCCCTTCGATGTCCATTGCCCGGCGGCCTGCGTAATGCTCTACCAACCGGATAAACTGGGCCGGGCACTCGGCATCCATACAGTAATAGTCGGCTTCGCCAGGTAACCGCACCAACTCGCTCTCGCATACCGGGCAATGCGAGGGCATCTCCCATGGCATTTCGCTGCCGGTACGTACCTCAGGAATGGCTTTGACGACCTGCGGAATCACGTCGCCCGCTCGCTTTACAACCACCCTGTCGCCGATACGAATGTCGCGGCTGACGATATAGTCTTCGTTGTGCAGCGTCGCCTGCGACACGGTCACGCCGCCGATCTCTACGGGCTCAAGCAACGCTTCGGGCTTAATGACACCCGTCCGCCCTACGTTGATAATAATGTCTTGCAGGATAGTGGTTGCTTCGCGGGCAGGAAATTTGATGGCGATAGCCCAGCGCGGCGCTTTTGCAATCTGGCCGAGCATCTCCTGATAGGCAAAATCGTCGATCTTGACGACGATGCCATCGATTTCGTAGTCCAGGTCGTCGCGGTGCTCGGTCCAGTGATTGTAAAAGGCGATCACCTCGTCAATCGTCTCTAATCGGGCAGCGTGTTCGTTCGTCGGCAGTCCGAAACGGTGAAGCCAATCGAGCAACTGATGCTGCGAAGCAGGTGGCTGACCATCCACGGGACCGATGCCGTAGGCGAAAAACCGCAGGGGTCTGGTGGCCGTGATGGTCGGATCGAGTTGGCGAAGGCTTCCGGCAGCGGCGTTGCGCGGGTTGGCAAACAGCTTTTCCTCATTGGCTGCCAGCCGGTCGTTGAGGGTATTGAACTCGCTCTTGCGCATGTAAATCTCGCCCCGCACTTCCAGGCGCTCTGGCACCTCGTCGGTTGCTCCTCGCCGGGCAGGTATGCGCAACGGAATGGCACGGATGGTGCGCACCTGCGGCGTGATGTTTTCCCCCACCTGCCCATTCCCCCGCGTCGCCGCCCGTTCCAGGTAACCGCCTGCATAAGTCAACGCCACCGCTAGCCCGTCGATCTTAAGCTCAGCAGTCAGGGTTGGCTGAACCGATTCTTCCTCGCCGTGATGTGCCTGAAGCCCTCGAATGCATCGGTCGTACCAGGCGCGGGCATCATCGGCATCAAACGCATTCGACAGAGACAGCAGCGCCTGGGGATGCTCAACCTTTTCGAAGAAATCCAGCGGTGCGGAGCCTATGCGCTGGGTGGGAGAATCGGGCGTGATGCTGTCCGGGAAACGGGATTCAAGCGCTACCAGAGCGTGGTACAACGCGTCGTATTCGGCATCCGAAATAACCGGATTGTCTTTCGCATAATAGCGATGGTTGTGCTCTCGCAGCACCGAACGCAGCCGGGGCATCACCGCCCGTGCCTCATCGTCTGGCAAGGTTTCCAACCGAGAGGCCACGTCCTGAAGAGCGCGGGTGGCGTCGAGAAGCGAAGAGGAGCCGAAAAGGTATTGCTGCAAGGCGAATCAGTACGTTGCTACGAAAAAGGGAACACAGAAAGGGTGGGTCAAGCCTCAGTCTGAAGAAGGAGACGGTGGCGGTACGCGATCCACAATGGTCGAATCTACGCTCACAGGCGACCCGGAAAGCGAATCGGCAAATGCCTGTACGGTCTCACGGGTAATCACGATGCGTCCCTGCTCATCGCGCCGACCGGTGGGATACGGATAACCTTCGACCAGCAGTTTGATGTTTTCCAGGGACTGTTCAATGACGATGCGATTGCGTACGGTAAACGCCTGTGAGTTGCCCTCTTCGATCCAGTAGGGGCGACGCAGGTCATCATCCTGCGTGATACGGATGCCCTGTACCTTACCCGTTTCGGCCATTACTACCACGTTCAGCGTGTCCCCAATCGTGAGGGCGGGTTGCTCGGGTTCGGGCGACGCGGTGGTTATTGTATCTTCGACAGCAGTGGTATCCGTCGTGGTGGTCGCGGCAACGGGGTCGTCGTCCGAGCCCCCGCCGATGAGGGCCAACACGCCCCATACGGCTCCGCCCAGCACAAGCACCACCAGCCCGATCAAGCCCCACTGCACCAATTGCGTCTGCCGCCCCAGGTCGATGGGTTTAGATGTTGGGGATGAGGTTCTTCCTGATTCCGTTTCCCAGTCGGCAGCGGACAGCGTCTCTGGAGCCGGACGCGATTCGCGTAGCGGCTTGTCAGGTTTCTGTTTAGGCTGTGGCTTGTCGGATGGTGGTGGCGTTTTGGGAGTCTCCTCACGGACGTCAGGTTCTTCTTCAGCGGCAGGTGGTGGCGTTTTTGCTGGTGCT
>DATGCC010000814.1:0-3338 GCA_035312345.1 Rhodothermales bacterium | reverse complement strand
GCACCACCGCTCGGTCATCATGGAATACTACGTGCAGAGCCGCGACGAACTGACGAAGCGCAAGGTCGATCCGCTCGGCCTCGTCTACTACACCGACCACTGGAATCTTATCGCTTACGACCACCTCCGCGAAGACATCCGCAACTACCGGCTCGACAGCATCCGGTCGATGTTTGTGCTGAGCGAGCGGTTCACTGCCCCGGACGGCTTCGACCTGGAAGAACATCTCAAGGAGCGCGGAGCCAGCCCGAAGAACGAGTGCATCCGCATCCGCTTCACACCGCAGGTCTACCGATGGGCGCGGCGCAGCATCCCCGCCGAGATCGAAGAAGAACGCGAGCGCGAGGATGCGGTCGATGTCATCTTCTACTTCGAGAATCTGGAGTACGTCGCCCGCTGGATTTTGCGATTCGGTGTGCAGGCGCAGGTGTTGGAGCCCGAGGCGCTCCGGGAGTTGGTTTTCAAGGAAGCGACAACGCTGGCCCGCCAACACGCCCCGGAAGCCGTCCTCGAAAAATGAGCACCGCGTCAGACGCGATGAAATGCGCGCTGAGCGACGCTGGCCCTCTTTCGACTCAGGCCCTGGCTTCTCCTGAGATCGCTACGCTATAAACGTCTCAAAAAGTGTTTTTTCGGCGCTTTTCAGAAAACTGTTGCTTGGCGATTCCTTCAAGCCGTCGTTGTCTCTTCGCGCAGGAGTAGTTGGCTGATGACCGATTTGGCGGTAGCAAGGTCGGGCACGTCTTGCACGATGGCGCGGAGCTTCTTGCTGCGCTTGGTTTCTTTCAGCACGTAGCGGTGGTCGAGCGCGGCAAGCTTTTCGAGGAGGGGATAGAAGACTTGCTCGTAGAAATGTGGGTCGCTCTCCTGCGACGGGACCTCGATGAAGAGCCGCTGATTTTTGAACTGGACCCTTGGCAGGCGGAGCGTCTGCGCCAGCAGCTTGATCTCAGTGGCCAGCAGCAGGTTTTCCATCTCGGCGGGGATGGAGCCAAAGCGATCTTCCATTTCGGTGCGCAACTCCACCAGCGCCGCTTCGCTCTCGGCCTCGCTGATGCGACGATACACATTGAGACGTTCGAGCGTGTTCGCCAGATACTCATCCGGGATGAAGGCATCCTCCTCGACATCTACCGTCGTCTCTTCGGCAGCCGGGGCCGGCGCGTCTTTGAACAGATCGCTGAATTCCTCGAAGCGCAACTCCTGCACGGCCTCGTCGAGAATTTTGTGATACGTCTCGTACCCCACCTCGGCGATGAAGCCACTCTGCTCGCCACCCAGCATGTTGCCCGCACCACGAATGTCGAGGTCGCGCATAGCGATGTTGAAGCCGCTACCGAGGTCACTAAATTCTTCGACGGCCTGGAGTCGCTGCCGCGCCTCACGGGTCAGCGTATGAATGGATGGCACGAGCAGATAGCAGAATGCCTTGCGGTTCGACCGCCCCACACGTCCGCGCAACTGGTGCAACTCCGACAGCCCGAAGCGCTCGGCATGGTTGATGATGATCGTGTTCGCGTTGGCAATGTCAAGTCCATTTTCGATGATGGTAGTCGAGACGAGCACATCAAATTTTTTGTCGATGAAGCCGAGGATCACGCGCTCCAACCGTGCCCCTGGCATCTGCCCGTGTGCTACCTGGATGCGCACATCCGGCACCGTCGCGCGCAGCATAGCAGCAATCTCGTCAATGGATTGCACCCGGTTGTGGATGAAAAAGACCTGGCCGCCTCGGCTGAGTTCGTACAGGATGGCGTCGCGGATGAGGTCCTGATCGAACGTGTGAATCTCAGTGACGATGGGCTGGCGGTTCGGCGGCGGCGTGCTGATGATCGACAGGTCGCGGGCTCCGAGAAGCGAGAATTGCAGCGTGCGCGGGATGGGTGTGGCCGTTAGCGTCAGCGTATCCACGTCTACTCGGAGCTTACGCAATCGCTCTTTCACAGCCACGCCAAAGCGCTGTTCCTCATCAATAATTAGTAAGCCCAAATCTTTAAATTTTATATCTTTAGAGGTTATTCTGTGTGTGCCAACAACAATATCTATCTTGCCATTTTCCAGATCCTTTAGAATATCTTTCTGTTCCTGCGAAGTACGAAAGCGGGACAGCATTTCGATTTTCAGCGGGAAGCGGTCGAGGCGTTTTTTGAACGTCTCGAAATGCTGCCGGGCGAGGACGGTGGTAGGCACCAGGACCGCAACCTGCTTTCCTTCCTGGGCCGCTTTGAACGCAGCGCGGATAGCCACTTCCGTCTTCCCGAAACCCACATCGCCGCAGACGAGCCGGTCCATGGGTACCGGCTGGGTCATGTCTTCCTTGACGGCCTCCGCGGCGGCGCCTTGATCCGGCGTGTCCTCGTATTCAAAGGCTGCTTCCATCTCGCGTTGCCACAGCGAATCCGGGTCGTAGGCATAGCCCTGAGATGCCTTACGCTTGGCATAGAGTTGAATCAGATCACGGGCGATGTCTTTGACGCGCTTCTTCGTCCGGGACTTCGTGCGTTCCCATTGGCCCGATCCTAGCTTGGTTAGCTTCGGTTGATGACCCTCCTTGCCGGTGTACCGATTGAGTTTGTAGAGTGCGTTGACGTTGACGTACAGCACATCTTCTCCCGCAAAAAGGACACGCACCGCCTCTTGCTGCTTGCCGCGCACCTCAATCTTGTGGAGTCCGGCAAACTTGCCAATGCCGTAATCGATGTGAACGACGAAATCGCCCGGATTGAGGTTTTGCAGATCGCGCAGGCTCAGACCGCCTTTTTTGCGAGCGCGCTTGCGAGCTGTGGGGCGGTGGTAGCGATTGAAGATCTGATGGTCGGTGTAAACGGCAAGACCTTCGTCTGGCAACTCAAACCCTTCATGTAGCGACTCGACGCGGAGTTTGAGCTTATAGCGTTCGATCTCTTCTTCCAGCAAATCATGCAACCGGGCTTCCTGCCCCCGACTATCGCATAGAATTAGGGTGTCTATGCCTTGCCGGGCATTCGCGGCGATTTGCTTGCGTAAGAACTCGATATTGCCGTTGAAGGCGGGCTGCGGCTTCGCATTGAGCGTTAGCGTTTCATCGGCAACCTCATCCACGAAGGTGCCAAACTGCAAGCGAGAATGAGTGAGGAGCGCTGTCAAGAGCCGATTGCCATCCAGATACCGCCTTTCAGGGACCGGATGCTCAGCATCCGGCTGCTCGGCCCGAGCCTGTTCATAGGCCTCTGTGGCGTGGGCAAAAAGCGCATCCACCTGATCGGCAAAGCGTCCCTCATCAAGGGTTGCCAGCATCGCAGCTTCTGGTAAATAATCAAAGAGCGACGTGTAGGATTCCGCCTCAGTGGTCAGGCGAT
>DATGCC010000813.1:0-6677 GCA_035312345.1 Rhodothermales bacterium | reverse complement strand
ACCCCATCGGATGCGCCCATCAAGGCCAGCATATCCGGCGCAAACGCGACGCCTGCGATGCTGATAGGCACCGAGACGATGCTGCCGGCAATCAGAGCTTGTACCGCCGTCAGCCCGGCACCGGCTTCGTCCTTCTCACCGATGCGGCGGGCTATCATCGCGGTGGCAGCCATGCCGAGGCCGAGGCCCATCGCCAGCACCAGCACGAGCAGCGAATCCGTCATGCCTACAGCAGCGACGGCGTCGGCACCGAGGCGGCCTACGAAGAAAATATCGACCACGCCAAAGACCGACTGCATCAGCATTTCGAGCACCATCGGGATGGCCAGCAGCACGATGGCGCGGCCCATGCCCATGGACGTAAAATCCTGGGGGATACCTTTGAACGTAGCGCGGAGGGCGGCGCTGAAGGATACAGGCGGGGCCGGTTCTACAACAGGTTGTCTGATCTGGGACATACGCGGTACAGGGGAAGCAGCCCGCTTTTCGCCCAATAGAAAAGCAGGCACAAGGGAATAGGTGACTCCACCGCGACCGAGTAAGGGACAGCTAACCCGGAGTGAAACGTCCAATCAGGAAACAGAGGCCAGAGACTTACGGACGGCTGCGGGGAGAGAAGCGAGGTGCGCAGCCGAGAGAGCATCGTCAGCTACGCAGCGATAACGAGAATCGGGTCCGTAAATTTCATCGTGGTCCTCCGAGGAATGGGAAATGGTTAAGATACCGCGAGCCTACGCGGTGCCATAAGATAAGTTACACGGGGAGTGGGTTGCAACTTTTGTCTCGTGAGAAGTGCTCACTGCCGTGTTGTACGTGATTGACAGAGGTGCCTGCGGTGCGTATGCTGTAGGGCCGGATGCGGACTTGGTCCTCCGGTGTGGCTCTGCTTCGCTAAACCTTTGGTCCTACGCCCGCGACGTTATGCGCCCACTTCAACATCACCGCAATGTCTGATTCTGAAGACAAAGAATACCGATCCCTTGAAGAGAACTTCGATTTGGCGAGGGCACTCTTTGCACGGGAAAACCGGTCAGAAGACGGGCGCAAGCTCATGCTAAAGCAATTTCCTGATGCACCTGAAGAGATGTGCTATACCTTAGCTCATCATGCATACACTGATGGAGCATCGGCGGCCGTAGGATTGCTCGTTGAACTGGAGTTGGCCCTCCGAAATGAGGATTACGTCCATCTTGATAAGTACGGGGCGCGCCATGAACTCCTCTATCATCTTTACAACTGGCTGCATTTGGAAGCGGTGATGCCTTTCGGTCGCCCAGCCCTGCTGAAAGAGATTGATGACATTCAGGAGGCGTTGGACCGGGCGGATGTGGAGGAGGCAAAAGAGATTTTGGAGGAGTTGAAGGATAGAGTCGAAGGGCACACAATACCCCCGGACATAGATTACGCATGAACCAATACAGCGCATAACCCATTACTCAAGCGGACAACCTGCTCAATGGTTTCAGCTATTAGCATCGCTGGTGTCTCCGTGCTACATTGAAAGCTCGGCGTTACGGTTTGTCGCTTAGTTTCAGCGTTGATACCTCCTGGGAAAACCTCCGTGGTTCATGGGTCGTTGAATCTTGAAGTATCCACTTTCAGAGTTACGTCATGAAAACGATTACTCTTCAATTACCGGATGACACGGTAGAGAAAATCGATAAGGCTGCACGCAGCCTCGGCCTTTCCGTGGAAGCGCTCGTACACGCCAGCGTGGAAGAAAAATTAGATCGTTTAGCCCTCAATCTTGACGAAGCTGCCGAGCATGTATTGAAGAAGAATGCCGAACTCTACCGCCGTCTGGCATGATTCGCTATATGACGGTTGAAGAAGTGAAACGGCTACATGATCTGTTGCTGGAGCAATCCGGCGGCGGCGCTGGCATACGTGATAAAGGCGTTCTGGAATCTGCTGTTGCTCAACCGCAAGGGACTTTTGGCGGTGAGGATTTGTATCCGACTATAACTAAAAAGGCGGCGGCATTGGCCTACTCACTGGTTCAGAATCATCCATTTGTGGATGGCAACAAGCGTATAGGCCATGCCGCTATGGAAGTGTTTTTACTATTCAACGGGTATGAGATCGAGGCTGGAGTAGATGGGCAGGAAACGTTATTTTTGTCGTTGGCAGCAGGTGAAGTTGCACGAGAAGAGTTGGGCCAGTGGATTGCGACCCATCTTGTAAAGTATCCAAGGTGAAAGAAGGCATAATCCCACAGTGCAGCCTACAAGTCACCTATTCAACAGAGTTAGCGTGGCTAGCTATCCTTAGGACGGTTGTAGTGTTTGTCATGAACGCATGTAAGCCCCGCGCTTACCTCAGAGGGAATTGAGGGGGGCAGGGCCGCAGGCTATCCTCTTGGTGCGTGCTCAGGCAGGGTGCCGGGCACACCATTAACAGGAGGATAACATGGTTACCTATCCGGTCCACACCATCGACACCGCCCCGTCCGAGGCCAAGCCCGTGCTGCAAGGCTTGCAGGATCACCTCGGTATGATCCCGAACCTGGCTGCTTCAATGGCCGAGTCGCCCGAACTGCTCAAAGGATTCTTGCAGATCCGCAAGCTTTTGTACGGCGGCAGCTTTACGCCCGGCGAGGTACAGGTGCTCGCGCTCACCAACGCCTTCGAGAACGGGTGTGCGTACTGCATGGCGCTGCACTCCGCGTTTGCGCTCGAGGAGGGCGTCTCCGAAGCTACCGTCGAAGCCTTGCGCGAGGGACGTGCGCCTGTAGAACCCCGGCTGCGTGCCCTCAGTACCTTCTCCCGCAAGCTGATCGCCGAACGCGGGCAGGTAGGCGCGGAGGATCTGGCGGCTTTCGTCGAAGCAGGATTTACGAAGGCGCAGGCGCTGGAGGTGGTGCTGGGCGTGGCGGTCTCGATCCTGCCCAACTTCGCGCACCACCTGACGCACTGTCCGATTGATGACGTCTTTCAGGCGCACCTATGGAACGAAGAAGCATACGTTTAAACAATACACGAAGCCGGCAGCTTGATGGGCGAGACCGTCCATCAAGCCCGGCGGGGGCCCTCCTCCGCTACTGGCGCAACGCCCGGCACATGAGCCAGCTGGCGCTCGCCCTGGAGGCCGAGGTGTCGCCTCGCCATGTCAGCTTCGTCGAGACGGGTCGCTCGCAGCCGAGTCGGGAGATGATTCTGCTGCTGGCGGGCACGCTGGACATCCCGCTGCGCGAGCAGAATGCGCTGCTGCTCGCGGCGGGCTATGCGCCCATCTATGAGGAAGCGCCGCCCGACCTCGCCAGCGACAAACTCGCGCCGGTACGCGCCGCGCTGGACGCGATCCTTGCGCATCAGGAGCCCTATCCGGCCGTCGTCATGAACCGGCACTGGGACATCCTTCTGACCAACCGGGCCGCCGAGCGCTTCTTCGGAATGCTGCTCGAAGGAACGACCTGGGAGGGATCGCCCAACGTCGTCCGCATGATGTTCAACCCGGACGCGCTCCGTCCCTTTGTCAAGAACTGGAAAGCCGTTGCCCGGACGCTGATCCAGCGGATCCACCGCGAAGCCGTCGGTGGCGTGCTGGACGACACCACAACGGCGTTGCTGGAAGAGGTGCTTGCCTTGCCCGGCGTGCCTGCTACGTGGAAGACGCCAAACGCAGACCAGCCGCTCTCGCCGGTCATCCCGATGACATTCGAGAAGGACGACCGGGTCTTCAATTTCTTCTCAACCGTTACTACCTTTGGTACGCCGCAGGATGTCCTGTTGCAGGAGATCCGCATCGAGAGTTTTTTCCCACATGATGCCGAGACCCGGAGACAGGCTGAGGCGCTGGGGTAATTGCTGCAAAAGTAGGTATTGCGATGCACAACATGCTGAAACGGTCATTGGCTTTGCGCGGCATTTCGCTCACTGCGTTCGCTGTCAATTGCACCTTCGGCGCGTCATTGGTCACTTGGAGGCATCGTGCCCATCAATGACCAATGGCGGTGAGCAACGCGAGCCTGATGACAGAACTTAAACGGTTCATATGAGCAAAATAGCGTTACTCATTATCGACGTGCAGAAGGGGCTGGCTGACCCGTCGCTGGGCGAGCGCAACAACCCGGATGCTGAGGCAAACATCGCACGATTACTGGCTGCGTGGCGCGAACAGGAACGGCCTATCATCCACATCCGGCACTGCTCTGTAGAACCCAATTCGCCCCTTCGCCCGGAGTTGCCAGGCAATGCCTTCAAAGACGAAGCGCAACCGTGGCCCGGCGAGAAGCAATGCAGCAAAACGGTGAACAGTGCCTTCATTGGCACCGGGCTTGAGCAATATCTGCACGAGCAGGACATTGCTTCCTTGGTGATCGTGGGGTTGACAACCGATCATTGTGTCTCCGCGTCCACGCGCATGGCGTCCGACCTGGGGTTTGATGTCACGCTGGTTTCGGATGCGACCGCGGCCTTCGAGCGGGCGTACAAGGGCGTGCTGTATTCTGGGGAGGATATTCACACGATTAATCTGGTGAGTCTGGAGGGTGAATTCTGTGCCATTCGATCTACCGCTGAGGTGGTGAAATCTCTCGTATCATAACGGGCTACATTTTTTATTTCCCTACGTTGCAGAAAGTATGTAGTTTATGGGTAGGCGGAAAGGTTCGTCGCTTGGTGGATTGGCTATGGCACAATGTGTCATCGGAGCGAGTAAATAATTTCCCGAAAGCGACCGATATCCGTATTGGGCCACCCTCATAGCGTGATTGCATCAACCCCCCCCACTATCTTATGCCTCGCATCCCACATCTAGGTATCCTGGGCGTTTTTTGGCTGTTTCTCTTGTGCACCACCGCTATGCAGGCGCAGGTGTCGCACGACCGACCTGCCGAAGCAGGCTTGCTGGCCTATCAAAATTTTACCCCGGCAGAATATGGTATGGATGCGCACAGCCAGAACTGGTCGGTAGCGCAGGATGACCAGGGTTTTATCTATGCAGCCAATGGGAAAGGTGTCTTGCAGTACGACGGCGTTTCATGGCGCTTGATTCCAGTGGGCAACGATGCGTACACCCGTGTCGTCATTCGGGAAGACGATGGGACCCTGTATGTGGGGGCGCATGGCGAAATCGGCTATCTGGCTGCTGATAGCAGTGGGACTTTGAGCTACGTAAGTCTGATCGAACATATCGATCCGGCGGTGCGCGATTTCGGGAGCGTCTGGCAGAGTGCCCAGACCAGCGAAGGGCTTTATTTCCGAACCAGCGGGGTTCTTTTTCGGTGGGACGGTGAGGAAATGCGCCATTGGGTAGCCGACGAGGAGACAGAAATTGGGCGGATCTTTGCGGTGCGCGATACCCTGTACGTGTTGCAGTGGCGATCAGGGTTAAAGCGCATTGAGCAGGATACACTGGAAATGTTGCCCGATGGAGCACGCTATGCCAATACTGAGATTGACGCGATGCTGCCCTACGGTGAGGATCAGATCCTTGTGGCTAGCTACAAGGATGGGCTGACCCTCTTCGATGGTCATACGCTCAACCCTTTCGATGCAGAAGCCAACGAGGTGCTCGTAGAACGAGAAGTGTACACGGGGCTTTTACTGCCAGATGGGACCTACGCTTTTGCCACGTTGCGGGGCGGAGTGGTGCTGATGGATGCTGCTGGACACGTAGAACGTGTGATGGATGAGCGTCTTGGGCTGGCCGGGCAAGACGTGAAAAACCTTTTCCTGGACCGGCAGGGCGGTCTCTGGTTGGCAATGGATACGGGGTTGGCTCGCATTGATCTTTTTTCTCCAGCATCGGTCTGGGACAAGCGGACGGGACTGGAAGGTGCCGTTTATATCGCCGCTCGGCATGAAGGCGTTATGTATGCAGGCACGGCAACAGGCCTATTGCGGATGACACCGCGCACCTCGGTGAATGCGCCCGCGGCCTACCAGTTTACGCAGATCCCTGGCGTAACCGACGAAGTGTTCGCGTTGCTGTCTACGCCCCACGGATTGTTGGTAGGAACGCCCTCCGGCATATACGCCGTGGACGGAAATCGCAGCCGGCTGATCGACAAGGCGGGCGATGCGTATATGTTTGCAGCGTCGCCGCGAGATGACAGGCGCGTCTACGCTGTTTTCCAGGGTGGGCTGCGCGAGTTGCGCTACCGGCAAGGGCGGTGGCAGCTTCTAGAGAACGTCGAAGCCTTGCAGGGCATTGACCTGCATCATATTCACGAAGATACGTCGGGTGCGCTGTGGGTAGGGTCTTACTACGATGGAGTCTGGCGCATCAACCCCACGGAGGCGTTGCAGGCAAATACGCCTGTCCATCACTTCGACCAAGAGGAAGGCTATTCACAGAATATCTATCAGATCACAGCGTTTCGAGGGGAGACGCGCATCGCTTCGGACGAAGGCTTTCTGGAGCCGGTGGTGGCTGACGATGGTGCGGTAACCCTCATCCCGGATACTACCTTTGCGGCGTACCTCGGCTCGCCCATTATGCAGCTAAAAGAAGGACCAGATGGGTCAGCATGGATACACCGAATCTCCGGACCCCTCGTGCGGCTTCAACCTCAGCCCGATGGTACATGGGCGGCGTCGAGGCCCATGGCGCGGATAACATGGTCAAGCTACACCACCCATCTGGACGCCGATGGCACGTACTGGGCCACAGGGCCAAGGGGCATGGTGCGGGTTGTCCAGCGCCCACCCATGGTGCCGGAAGCAGCTTTCAGC
>DATGCC010000812.1:0-6710 GCA_035312345.1 Rhodothermales bacterium | reverse complement strand
CTCGTCGGGGGCTGTGCGGATCGGCCTGTAATGGAACCGGAGCCGATAGCTCCCATCGCTGACGCCAATGTATTTCTCGACACGCTCCAGGCCCGCACGTTCGATTTTTTCTGGGAGACGACGGACCACGAAACGGGACTGACGCCAGACCGCTGGCCCAACGAGACCTTCTCCAGCATTGCCGCTATCGGCTTTGCGCTACCGGCTTACGGTGTCGGGGTAGAGCGGGGCTACGTCACCCGCGACGAGGCGGCAGAGCGCACGCTCAACACGCTTCGTTTCCTCTGGACACGTCCGCAGGGGACCGAGCAGGTAGGCATGACGGGCTACAAGGGGTTCTTTTACCACTTCCTCGAATACGATTCCGGCATCCGCTTTCGCAACACCGAACTCTCGACCATCGACACGGCGCTACTCATGAGCGGGGTGCTTTTCTCTCGCGAATATTTCGATGGGGCCGATGCGGACGAAGCCGCCATCCGCGCTTATGCCGATTCGCTCTACCAGCGCGTCGAGTGGGACTGGTTCCGCAAGCAAGGCGCAGAGCGGCTCACCATGGGCTGGCATCCCGAGTCCGACTTTGGTCGGGCGGAATGGGAAGGCTACAACGAAGGCATGATCCTCTACATCCTCGGTCTTGGCTCCCCGACGTATCCGCTAGAAGAAGAGGTCTGGGACGCGTGGACGAGCACCTACACCTGGGATGACTTTTACGGCTATGAGCACGTCAACTTCAGCCCGCTCTTTGGTCACCAGTACAGTCACATCTGGGTCGATTTTCGCGGGATTCAGGACGCATACATGCGCGAGAAAGGCATCGACTATTTCGAGAATAGCCGTCGTGCCACCCTTGGTCAGCGCGAATACGCCATCGACAATCCCGCTGGATGGGCAGACTATGGCGAAAATATCTGGGGCCTCACCGCATGCGATGGTCCCATTGGCAGGGAATTCGAATACAACGGCGAGATGCGCCAGTTCTGGACGTATCGAGCCCGTGGGGCCAGTGCCGAAAGGATCGACGATGATGGCACCATCACCCCGACGGCAGCAGGCGGCTCCATTCCGTTTGCACCGGACGAAACCATCGCCGCTCTGATGGAAATGCACAACCGCTACGGAGAAGCCCTTTTCCAGCAATATGGCTTCCTCGACAGCTTCAACCCGAGCTTTACCTTCACCGATGTGCAGCCGCAACATGGCGAAGTCGTAGGCGACTCGCTCTGGGTCGATGGCGATTACCTCGGCATCGACCAGGGACCGATTCTGCTGATGGCCGAGAACCACCGCACCAACTTTGTGTGGGAAGTGATGAAGAAAAGCCCGTACATCGTGCGGGGGCTCCAACGCGCCGGATTCACCGGCGGCTGGCTCGACAGCCTCGACGCGATGCCAGAGCCGAATGTCGTCATCAGCGAGCGCCAGCCTGATCCCGAAGCGGCCCGGGCCGCTGCGCGCACCATTGTGGTGCTGGGGTCATCCACGGCAGAAGGTACCGGGCCGAAGGAGTCCGAGAACACCTGGGTCAATCGCTTCCGCGTGTACGCGAAACAGCAGGATCCGTCGCTGGATGTGCTGAACTTGGCGCGGGGCGGCTATACGACGCATCACCTCATGCCAGCCCGCGTCTCACCGCTGGAAGGTCGCCCGGCTCCTGATCCGCTGCGCAACATTGACGCCGCGTTGGTCCGCGATCCCGTCGCCATCATCATCAACCTGCCCTCGAACGATGCAGCAGCAGGTTTCGGTCTGGAGGAGCAAATGGAGAACTTTGCCGCGATGGTCAGCAAGGCCGAGGCGCAGGGCGTGCCGGTCTGGATTACTACCACGCAGCCCCGCAATCTGGACGACGAGTGGCGACAGGTGCAGGTCGATCTGAAAGACACGATTCTCGAAACCTATGGTGACCACGCCATTGACTTCTGGACGGGTATCGCCAACGAAGACGCCACACTGAATCCTGTCCACGATTCCGGCGACAACCTGCATCTGAACGACGATGCCCACCGCATTCTGTTCGAGCGCGTGCGCGATGCAGGCGTCGTTGAGGCTGTTTTGCAAGAAGAACCTGCGATGCAGGAGTAGAGGAGAATAATGGGAAAAGGGAAGCGGGAAGCGGGAAGCGGGAAGCGGATGGTTGGTCTCAACCAATTCCTCTTTCCCCTTTTCTGTTTCCTGGTGTTAGGCTTGACAGGATGCGGAGCCGTCTCCGACGACATCGTTGAACTCGAATTCTGGGGGATGGGGCGCGAGGGGGAAGTGGTGCAGGAGATGATCCACGACTTCGAGCGCAAGCATCCCAACATCCGTGTAAAGGTGCAGCAGTTGCCCTGGACATCGGCACACGAAAAATTGCTCACGGCCTACGCAGGCGATGCGTTGCCTGACATTTGCCAGCTTGGCAATTCGTGGCTGCCGGAATTCGTTGCGCTGGATGCGCTCGAAGACGTGACGGCTAAAGTGCGGCAATCCGCCCTCGTCGATACGTCGGATTATTTTCCGGGCATCTGGGATACCAACGTCATCGACGACCGCGTGTACGGCATTCCGTGGTACGTGGATACGCGCCTGCTTTTCTACCGGAAGGATCTGGTCGAAAAAGTGGGTTATGAGACGCCGCCCCGGTCATGGGGCGAGTGGGAGGATGCAATGCGCAAGATCAAGGCAGAGGTCGGCGAGGACAATTTCGCGATTCTGCTGCCCACCAACGAGTACGAGCAGCAGGTGGTCTTTGCGTTGCAGCAAGAAGGGTCGATGCTGCGCGATGGCAACCAGTATGGCAACTTTGAGAGCGAAGATTTCCGACGGGCCTTCCAGTTCTACGTGGACATGTTTCGCAATGGCTGGTCGCCGACGATGGCAAACACGCAGATCTCCAACATCTGGCAGGAGTTCTCGAAGGGCTATTTCTCGTTTATCATCACTGGCCCGTGGCAGATTGGCGAGTTCAAGCGGCGCATCCCGGACAGCCTGCAATACACCTGGATGACAGCCCCCATGCCCGGCCCCGGCGGACTGGGCGCTTCGACGGCGGGTGGGTCGAGTCTGGCCATGTTTGCTTCTTCGGAGCACAAAGAGGAAGTCTGGCAACTGATCGAGTTTTTGTCGGCTCCCGAGCAACAGGTTGAGTTCTACAAGCTCACGGGTGATTTGCCTGCCCGCGAGACCGCCTGGAAGGATTCGGTGTTGGCGAGCAATCAGTATGTGCAGGCGTTTCGCACGCAATTAGAACACGCCAAACCGACGCCCAAGGTACCCGAGTGGGAGCGTATCGCCACGCGCATCCGCGAGTATTCCGAAGCTGTGGTCAACGACCAGATGACCGTGGATGAAGCGCTGGCGGCCCTCAACGACGATGTCGATCAGATGCTCGAAAAGCGCCGCTGGATCCTGGCGCAGCGCGAAGACGACGAACAGTAATTTGAAGCACCATAAAACACCATGAGTACCGCTGTTCAACATGCCGATGCATCGCAGGTCAGCGTCTCGTTTGGGACGCGGATGCGGCGGTTGTGGCGGGCCAGCACAACGGGGCCAGCAAGGGCAGCGTATCTGTTTTTGGCTCCGGCGCTCACGGTCATCGGGGTGTTCTTTTTTCTGCCTGTATTGGCGGCGCTCCTGCTCAGCTTCACCGACTTCGACATCTACGCGCTCGGCAATCCAGACAACGCCCGCTTTGTCGGCTTTGGCAACTACGTGCGGCTGTTTCAAACGCCCGTTTTCTGGAAGGCGCTCGGCAATACGTTTTACTTCGTGCTCGTAGGTGGACCGCTGTCGGTGGCTGTGTCGCTGGGAGCGGCACTGTTGGTGAATACGAAGCTTGTGCGCTTCAAAGGGCTGTTCCGCACGGTCTTTTTTGCACCGGTGGTGACGACGCTGGTAGCGGTAGCTGTCGTGTGGCGCTACCTCTATCACACACGCTACGGGTTTCTCAACTACGCGCTCGGTTGGGTAGGCATCAACCCCATCGACTGGCTCGGCGATCCAACCTGGGCGATGCCCGCGATCATCATGCTGGCAGTTTGGAAGAACTTTGGCTACAACATGATCATCTTCCTGGCCGGATTGCAGAACGTCCCGGAAGAACTCTACGAAGCCGCCCACATCGACGGGGCAGGGAAATGGTCACAGTTTCGCCATGTCACCCTCCCGATGCTCGCCCCGACATTTCTGTTCGTCGGCATCATCACCATGGTCGGGTATTTCCAGCTTTTCGCCGAGCCCTACGTGATGACGCAGGGCGGGCCGCTCCAGAGCACCGTCAGCGTTGTTTACCTGATGTACGAGGAAGGTTTTAAGTGGTGGAATATGGGCTTTGCCTCCGCCGTGGCCTTCGTGCTGTTCGTCATCATTTTCATCGTCACATTGATACAGTTGCGCTTGCAGCGCAGTGGAGTGGAAGGATGACAGGAGGAGAGGGAGAAGGGAAGAGAGGGAGAAAGGGAGAAAAAGATGAGGATAGAGAATCGAAAAAACCTGACAAACCAGCAACCAGAAACTAAGAACCAGAAATCTTTCGCATGACCCATCAAACCGGCATAGCGACCAGAGTGGTGCTCTACATCGTGCTCATCGGCGCGGCGCTGCTGACGGCATTTCCGCTGCTGTGGATGGTATCGGCGTCGTTTATGCCGACGGGCGAGGCGAATAGCATTCCACCGCCGCTTTTGCCGAGCGAGGTGACGTTCGAGCACTATCGCCAGTTGTTCACCCAACTCAATATGGGCCGCTATCTGTTCAACAGCACGTTGCTCGCTACGGCAGTGACGCTGCTCTCGCTGCTGCTTAATTCGATGGCAGGCTATGCCTTTGCCAAGTTCCGCTTTCCGGGGCGCGATGGCTTGTTCAAGACACTGCTCGCCGCGCTTGTGATTCCTGCGCAGGTAGCGATGTTACCACTGTTTCTCTTGCTCAAGTCGATGGGTCTCGTCAACACCTACGGCGGCGTGATCGTCCCGACGATGGCGAGCATCTTCGGCATCTTCCTGATTCGGCAGTACACGCTGTCGGTGCCGGACAGCCTGATCGAAGCCGCCCGCATCGACGGCGCGAGCGAGTTTCGGATCTACTGGTCCGTCGTGCTTCCGCTCATCATGCCAATCCTGGTGACGCTCGCCATTTTCACGTTTATGGGCACCTGGAACGACTTTATGTGGCCACTCATCGTGCTCACCGACAACGATCTCTACACGCTGCCCGTCGCGCTAGCGGTTTTCTCGCGGGAGCACGTGCAGGACAACGAGTTGATGATGGCCGGAGCGGTGGTGACGGTGCTGCCGGTGTTGCTGGTGTTTCTGGCGCTCCAGCGGTACTACATTCAGGGCATTATGATGGGCAGTGTGAAGGGATGAGGCTAGCTATGGAAAAGAGGAGTGGGGAAATGAAAAGGAGAAGTTGGAGCGGCGTGCTGTTGTTTGCCGCGTTGTTGTGGATGCCTGATCTGGCCCATGCGCAGGAGCGGGTGCTGGATGATTTCGAGGACATTACGAAGTGGGAAGTTGTGACTGCCGATGGGGTGGATCTGCATCTTCAGGCGGGCGAGGGGCGCAATGGACAGGCGCTCCGTATGGATTTCGACTTCAAAGGCTCCGGGGGCTATGCCGTGGCGCGGGCACCAATTTCCGTTGAACTGGCAGAGAACTATCAGTTTAATTTTTACATCCGTGCCGAGGCACCGGTCAACACGTTCGAGTTCAAACTGGTCGATCCGACGGGCGAGAACGTGTGGTGGGTCAACCGACAGAATTTTGCGTTTCCTTCGGACTGGACGCGGATCCGGTACAGAAAGCGACACATCGATTTCGCCTGGGGACCGGTAGGTGGCGGCGACATGGAGGAAGTCGGTTTTGTTGAGTTTGTCGTCACAGCAAGCACTGGCGGCAACGGCTCCGTCTACATCGACGACTTCATGTACACGCCGCTGGAGCCGGTTACGGAGTATGACTTAACGCCCTCGGCCGTCGCCTCGTCTACGCAATCAGGCAGCGATCCGGCAGCCGTGTTCGATGAAAAGCCAGAAACGAGCTGGCACAGCGAAGTAGGCGCGAACCAGCAGTTCGACATCGATTTCCTCAAAAACCGCGAATACGGTGGCCTCACGCTCGACTGGGACATCGACGACTACGCTACGGCTTATGATGTGCAGGTTTCGCAAGACGGCGAGGTATGGGAAACGCTACATAGCGTACAGCAGGGCGATGGCGGGCGCGACTATCTGTATCTGCCCGAGACCGAAGCGCGGTATCTGCGCCTCGCGCTGCACGAGAGCAGTCAGGGGCAGGGTTACGGACTACAGGAAGTGACGGTGCAGCCATTGGACTTTGCTGCCTCGCCCAACGCATTTTTCGAGCACATCGCGAGCGAAGCGCCCGCCGGATTCCATCCCAAATACTTTCAGAACGAGCAGGTCTACTGGACGCTCGTGGGCGTCAGCGGCGACGATGAGGAGTCGCTGATGGACACAGAAGGGCGGCTGGAGTTGAAGAAAAGCAGCTTCTCCGTCGAGCCATTTTTGTACGTGGACGATGCGCTCATCACCTGGAACGATGTCGAGCGGACGCCTTCGCTCGCTGAAGATTATCTACCGATCCCGACTGTTTCCTGGCAGCATGAAAAGCTAAATCTCGATGTGACAGCATGGGGCGCAGGCAAGCCGGGAGCGTCGGTGTTGTATGCTCGCTACAAAATCCGCAATACCAGCGATGCGTCGC
>DATGCC010000811.1:0-2882 GCA_035312345.1 Rhodothermales bacterium | reverse complement strand
CCATCCCGCCGAGCCAGTGCGTCAGGCTGCGCCAGTAATGCACGCCGTAGGACAGCGACTCGATCTCGGTCAGGACCGTCGAGCCGGTTGTGGTGAATCCAGATATCGTCTCGAAGAAGGCGTCGGCAAAGTGGGTGAAGGAGCCGTCAAACATGTACGGCAGTGCGCCGAAAACGCCGATCAGAAACCAGCTTACTGTCACCACCACCAGCGCCTCGCGCCGCCCGATGGTGCCCACATCGCGCCGTCCGTAGAAATACAGCGCGCCGCCAAACACCAGTGTTAAGACTGAGGCAAGCAGGAATGCAAGGATAGTGTCTGGCTCATCATAATAGACAGACCAGCCAATGGATGTCGCCATCGCGAGTGCGAGGACGCACATCAGGATGCCGAGTAGCCGCGCTATGATACGAAGATTCATAACGCGCTAGTTGCTGTCTGAAGATTTTTTGCCTTTCCCGACAAGGCTACCGAGCGAAAACATCCGCTTGCGGAACAGCCGTTCGACATCGGAGCGCACGTCGGGCTTGGTGAAGACGACAACGTTGTTGCCGGGCCGGATGATGTGACGACCGTCGGGCACGACGGCTCCGTCCTCCGTAGCGACAGCAGCGACGAGCGCGCCTTGGGGGAAGTTGATATCCATCAGCGGCTTGCCGACGATGGGGCTCCCTTCCTGCGGGATCAATTCAAGGATCTCGGCTTTGCCTTCCGCCAAAAGGGACACCGCTACGACTTCGCCCTCGCGGGCATATTTCAGAATCTGGTTGGCGGCGAACAGGCGGGGACTGACCGTCGCGTCGAGGCCGAGGAGTTCGTAGGTGGGGATGTAATCCGGGCGGTTGACGAGCGTGACGGTTTTCTTCGCGCCGAGGTTTTTCGCCAGCAGACTCGACATCAGGTTGACTTCGTCGTCGCCGCTGGTGGCAACGAATACATCGGCGTATTGGACGCGTTCCTCGCGCAGCAGCTTGAGGTCGGTGCCATCGCCGTTGATGATGACGGTGTTGTGCAGCGTGCGTGCCAGTTCATCAGCACGGTCGCTGTCTTCCTCAATCAGGGTCACATCCAGCGACTCAGATTCGAGCAGTTTGGCAACCGAATAGCCAATCTCGCCGCCGCCAACGATGACCACTTTGCTGGCTTCCTGCTGGCGCATCTTTCCGAAGAGTTTTTCGGCCTCTGCCAGCTTTTCCATCCGCCCAATCAGAAATACCGCATCGCCTGCCAGCACCACATCGCCGCCGCTGGGGATAATAACCTGCTCCTCGCGTAGCAGCGCCGCCACCAGCGTGTTCGACGGAAGGGAGAGATCCTTGAGCGGCTTGCCAACAGCGCGGGCGTCGTCTTTCACCGGAATCTCGACCATCTCGACGCGGTTGTCGGCGAAGGTCTCGACCGCCACGGCCCCGATGCTTTTGATAAGCTTGTGGATCTCGTTGGCGACGAGAATCTGCGTGCTTACGACGAGGTCGATGCCGAGCAGGTTGTGGTAGTAGCCCCGGTCGTCGTCCTCTAGGTATTCGCGGTTCGTCACGCGGGCGACGGTGCGGCGGGCACCCAACTCTTTCGCCGTGAGCGCGGCCAGCAGGTTTACCTCGTCGCGGTTCGTGACGGCAGCGACGAGGTCGGCTCCTTTGACATTCGCCTGGCGGAGTGTGCGCATGCTGGCTCCGTGCCCGCGCAAGGCCAGCGCATCCACCATCTCTTCGGCTTTCGACAGGTTCAGCGCATCGGTGTCCACGAGGGTGACATCGTGCTTTTCGGCAGTCAGCACCGAGGCAATATACTTGCCCACCTCGCCCATACCGATGATGATGGCTTTCACGACAGGTGATGTGGTTGAGGTGGGTGAAAGAGTCAGGAGGGGAAAGGTACGGTATCTAACTTTTCGTTGAGAAGGGCATGAACCGAAATTCTTTGAATGATGGCACGGGATTGCCGGGTGAAAGCCTTCTCGAAAGAAATGTGAGCGTGCTTTATTGCCGGCAAAATCTGAAACGCAATAAATGAAACACCGATGGCTGTTGCAAATGCGGCGAGCATGCTAAGATCCTAAATCCTTCGATTGCCGCTGGTGGGTTACGGATTTCCCGCTGTCTTCCGTCAGGAGTCAAAAAGGGCGATGGCTTCTTCTTCGGTTTCTACGATGTCGAAGAGCAGGGGAAATCCTAGCAAATCGAAGACATTGAAGACATTGGGCTTGAGCGCAGCAATCTTGATATCGCCCCCCTGCTCACGTATTTCGTCGATATAGCGCAGAAAGACACCGAGTCCTGCACTGGATATATAGACGAGGCGGGTACCGTTCACAACGATCTGATGATGGCCGTCTTGCCCGCATTTCTGGAAGGCCGCATCGAATTCAGACGAGGTATGGGCGTCGAGTTCACCGGTGAGGTCTAATACCTCAACGGCATCTGTGGTATGGAATCCGACCGAGAAATTACGCATAGGCCTCCTGGTTTTCATGGGGCGTTTGAGGGCCAGCAAGGCTAGATTAGATACACGAAGTGCACCCCGCTGGGAGAAGCGTGCCCCGTCCGGTTCTACTTAATGTGTAGGTGCAGCGCTGCGCAACACGATTCCTTCCGTAGTTTTCGGAGGGCGGTCTCCTTGATCTGACGGATGCGTTCACGTGTCAGCCCGAAATGCTGGCCGACTTCGTCGAGCGTCAAAGACCGTTCACGCCCGAGGCCGAAGTAAAGCCGCAGAATCTCAGCCTCGCGCGGCATGAGCAGGCTGAGGGCATACGCGACATCAATCTGCACCGACTCGTCGAGCAATGGATCGTCCGGCGCGATGCCTTTATCGCTGGAGAGCACATCGAGGAGGCTGTTCGTGTCGTCATGCTTGAAGGGCGCATCCATAGACAGGTTGTG
>DATGCC010000810.1:0-3476 GCA_035312345.1 Rhodothermales bacterium | reverse complement strand
TCACGCTCAACGTCCCCTCATCGCTGGACGCGAGCCATTACCTCCTCGCCTTAACGGGATTGGCCCAGCCTGCTACGGCGCAACCTGTCCCAGCCCGCGACTATGTAGTCGGGCGGGTCTTCGATGTGACGGCAGCAGCAGGACTCAACGTCGGCGTGATCGAGAGCTACGACAACACGCTCGAACAGGCGCTTCAGGAACTCGGTGTGGATTACGTGATGCTGGATTCACTCGCGCTGGCAGATGGATCGCTCGACGACTTGCACACCATCCTCGTGGACATCCGCGCCTATCTCATCCGCAACGACCTGCGCACGTACAACGACAAGCTCCTCGCATGGGTCAACGACGGCGGCCACCTCATTGTCAACTATCAAAAGACGTTCGAGTGGAACACCAACTACCCCGATCCTTTCGACGACAGCCGCCAGAATCCGGGCGACTTTGCGCCGTATGAAATCGTCCTCAGCCACGACCGCGTGACCCGCGAGGACGCCGAGGCGGATGTCCTGCTGCCCGAGCATCCCCTGCTTCACCAACCCAACGAGATTGGCCCGGAAGCGTGGACAGGTTGGGTGCAGGAGCGTGGACTCTATTTCCCCTCTGCCTGGGATAACGCTTACGACGAACTCTTCTGCATGCACGATCCGGGCGAGGAGCCGCTTTGTGGTTCGACGTTGCTAGCTACCTACGGCGAAGGCACTTACCTCTACACGGCGCTGGTATGGTACCGCCAACTCAAGGTGTATCACCCCGGAGCCTACGCCCTCTTTGCCAACATGATCAGCCTCCCCCTCACCGACGGACGCACGGCTGCAATGGCTAATTAGCAAGCAACACCCTGCTAACAAAGAAGCCCCGACCCTTAAGAGCCGAGGCTTCCTGAGAAACTGTATGTAAAAGGCTAAATCGGCTAGACAAGCGCGCTGATTTTGCGGAAGATCTGAGCACGTGGTTCGCCCGTCTTCTCATGGATGCGGTTGATCATCTTGTGCATGTCTCCCCGCGACTTTTTCATCTCTTTGTCCGTGCCCAGATCCGTGTCCGACCAGATGTTACGGATCTGATCACGAATGCGTCGCCAGCTCTGGTTCATGCGCTCGGTAGCCATGGGTCCTCCTCTATCAACAGGTCAGTGAACGTATGTATTTTAGGACAAAACGCCAACAATGTTCCAATTTCGTAAGATTTCGCACTTTTTACCGACCCCGCATCCCTCACTGACCCTACTACTATGCTTCATCATTTCCGCTCAATTATTCTTCTCCTTTTGTATATTGAAACGATTTTTCACTGTGCCGGTCCCTTTCCATTTTAATTGCATCCGTTCATGCCGGTACTAGGAAACTACAGCAGCCCGTCATCGTAGCGGCTTCGGTTGATCCGATGGATGGCTGTTTAACTTCTTTATTGTCTCATTTTTACATGGGTAGTTATGCTGCGAAGGGTGGTTCTTCTTGCGCTCCTTGCTACGGTGCTTGGTCTAGCCTTGCCCGTTTCCGCGCAAGACATCAGTACGACCATGCAACAGGTCTATCGTACCTACTCTACGCGTGATGGACTGCCCCAAGCAACCATCCAGGCCTTAGAAGTAGACCAGCGCGGATGGTTGTGGGCCGCCACGCAGAATGGGGTAGCCTACCACAATGGACAACGCTGGCAGGCCTTGCCTGCCCTCAACCGAGCCATGCGTACGGGGTTCTGGCAAGGCCGTCGTATCCTTGCCGATCACACGAGCGACCTGTGGTTTGGCACGCATGGGGATGGCATCTATCACCTCCGCGCACGGACTTCTACACCGCCCGAATCCTGGACCTGGACACACTACGCCCGCCAGGACGGACTTCCAAGCGATACGGTCTTTGCCATTCATGAAGACGACAAGGGCACGCTCTGGGTGGGCACGGCACAGGGACTGGGCGTTTTTCGAGATTCTGCCTGGACCCGCGTGGACCTGCCTGATTCACTCACCACGGTAGAATTTTATGCCATTCATGAAGATCCAAAGGGCTTCGTGTTTGGTACGGAGGTTGGCCTTGTCGCCTATGAGCAGGGGGTGTGGAGCACACCTCGCCTTCCACGCAGGCTGCAACGTCGAAATGGGTACGCCCTCTACGAAGATCGCACCGGCACACTCTGGGCAGGCCTGCGCGGCGGGATTGCTAAACGGGTGGATGGGATCTGGCAGGCGGTACGCGAAGAACCCATCAACACAAAGGCCCGGCAAAATGAAAACTACGTCGCCATTGCCGAACAGGCCGATGGAGCGCTCGGCTTTGCACGACGCAGCGGCGGGCTGCTCCGCCTTTACCGCGACGGAACCTGGGACGTGCTGGACGAACGCAATGGCCTGCCGTCTCGCCTGACCAATACCGTATATCAGCATCCGGATGGCTCCTATTGGATCGGAACCGCCAGCGGACTCGCCGTCCTGCGCACCGATACCTGGCATACCGTTAATGAGCAGGGAGATATCGGGACAGCTTCCTTTTGGGCCATCGCCGAGATGCGCGATGGGGCCATGTGGTTTGGTGCCTCTCGCTCTCTTTCGATCTACGAAGACGGTCGCTGGCGTACCCTGCCGGGACCCGACGGCTCCCCTCTTCCCTATACCCTTGCTATCCACGAGGCACAGGATGGGCGCATCTGGATCGGCACCCGGCGCGGGCTCTTTGCCTACAATAACGGGCAGTGGCCCTTTATTGAGCGAGATACCTATATCAACAACATTGTTGAACGTGCCGACAGCAGTCTCCTGTTTGGCACACAGGATGGCGTCTGGCAGTATGCAGAGGGTCAATTTACCCGCTTTGCCCCCGAACAGCCGCTCCTTCGTGGAACGGTGCGCACCCTGAAAGAGCTAGACGATGGCACGCTCTGGTTCGATGTCGGTGAAACGGGTGTGCTATGCTACGACGGTCGTTCCTGGAAACGTCTCAGTACGGACGACGGCCTGCCCGCGAACGCGGTCCTTGATGTGTTCAAGGATCGCCATGGCTTGTTCTGGTTCGCAACAACAAAGGGCCTTGCTCTTTATGATGGCATGGACTTCCGGGTCTTTACAGACATGACGCCGGTTCGCCTGCCCGACGCTTTCACTTACCGCATCGAGCAAGACCGTTCAGGGCGCTACTATGTATCAACGAACCAGGGCATTGCCCGGCTTACGCTCGCCCCGGAGCAACAGACCGCTGCCAGCCGCCTGCCGGTGACCGACTTGCACTTCGAGGTCGAGCATTTTGGCCTGGCAGACGGCCTGCCGGAGTTGGAAGCCAACCAGGGTGCCTCCCTCCGTGACAGCAAGGGCCGCATCTGGTTTGGGCTGATTGCCGGGGTTGCCATGATGGACCCCAGGGCTACCTCCTCTGTGGACGAATCCCTTCCGCTCACCATTGAGAAAGTCGACATACCTAACCTGGCCGACTCGACCTTTGCCGAACGGGTACGCACAGCAAGTGGTCCACTGGCCCTCTCTC
>DATGCC010000809.1:0-2347 GCA_035312345.1 Rhodothermales bacterium | reverse complement strand
GCGAAAGGCACCATCCTGCTCGGCGTCAAGGCCGTCATCGTCGATAGCTTCGAGCGCATCCACCGCTCCAATCTCATCGGCATGGGTGTATTGCCGCTCCAGTACAAAAAGGGCGAAAACGCCGCCAGCCTCGGACTCGACGGCACGGAGTCGTTCACCATTCCCATCGACAACAGCCTTCAAGCTGGGCAAGATGTGGAGGTGAAGGCAACCAGAGAGGATGGCACCGAGATCACCTTCACCACTACCTGCCGCCTCGACACGCCTGTAGAGGTCGAATACTACCGCCACGGTGGCATTCTCCACTACGTCCTCCGCGACTTCCTGAGCAGTGAGACGGTAGAAGCCTGATAGGTAGGCAAAAAAGCCATCCAAGAGCCGTGCTTTCTTGTCGGGAGCGCGGCTTTTTCGTTAAGTTGTTGCTGACTGCCTCCGCTACTTACCAGGACCGCTATGCTGAGGAATTATTTCAAGATTGCGTTACGCAACCTGTGGAAACACCGGGGCTATGCCTTCATCAATGTAGCCGGGCTGGCGGTGGGCATGGCGTGTTGCCTGATGATCGTCTTGTTCATCCAGGATGAATTGCGCTACGACCGGTACCATGAAAAGGCCGATGCCATCTACCGCGTCACCCTCGACCTGAAGATGCCGGGAGCCGAGTTTGAACTGGCCTCCACCATGACCCCGCTCGGCCCGGCGCTCCTGGCCGATATGCCGGAGGTCGTCCAGTATGCCCGGGTGACGCGCCCACGCGAACGCTTGATCGCAAGCCAAAACAAGCGTTTCTACGAAGATGCCTTCTATTTCGCCGACTCGACACTCTTCGATGTTTTCACCTATCCGTTTGTGTATGGCAATCCCCAGACTGCGCTTCGCAAGCCATACTCGGTAGTGCTCACACAAGAAACGGCACGCAAGTACTTCGGGGATGAAAATCCGGTCGGAAAGGTGCTACGGATGGATGAAGCGCAGGATTTTGAAGTGACAGGCGTGCTGGCCTCGCTACCTCGTTACACCCACTTCAAGTTCGACTTCCTGGCCTCTTTCGATAGCCAGCCCTCAACAAAGCGCCAGGAGGCAGCGTCGTGGACCAATGTCTCCGATGTGCATACCTACGTGGTCATACCCGATCAGGCTGCCGCCGTGGAGCGGAAGTTGCCCGGGTTTCTTGAAAAGTATCTCGATGAGGAAGAGCAGCAAGCTATCGGGTTGCATCTCCAGTCCCTGTCCGACATCCACCTGCATTCCGACCTGGCGAACGAGGATGGTGATACCGGGAGCGCGACGACGATCTATGTCTTTGCCAGCATTGCGCTGCTTATCTTGCTCATCGCGGCCATCAACTTCATCAACCTGGCAACGGCGAGAGCGGAGAAACGGGCACGCGAGGTAGGTGTGCGCAAAGTCTTGGGGGCGTTTCGAGGCCAACTGATTCGGCAGTTTCTGGGCGAGTCTTTGTTGTTGGCGGGGTTGGCTTTGCTGTTGTCGCTCATACTGGTCGAGGCGTTGCTGCCGCTTTTTAATGGGCTGCTTCAGAAAGAACTGGCCGCCCGGTACATGGATAACGGCATGCTGCTGCTCGCCCTGGGGAGTATTACCCTTTTTGTGGGTATTGTGGCTGGAAGTTACCCCGCGTTTGTGCTGTCGGCCTTCCGTCCGGTGGAGGTACTCAAGGGGCAGGCGCGGCAGGGATGGGCGGGCGTGCTGTTCAGGAAGGGCCTCGTCGTCGTCCAGTTTGCCATAGCCATAATGCTCATCATCGGCTCGGTGGTGATGGCTGCGCAGATGACATATTTCTCGGAAAAGGATCTGGGGTTTGAGAGCAATCAGGTGGTCGTGGTGCCGATGCGGGATGCCTCGCTGCAAGCGCGCTACGAGACGCTGAAGCGGGCACTCGTGCAGCACCCCGGCGTGCTAAACGCCGCCGCTGCCTCGTTCACCCCCGGCGAGAACAGCTATAGCCTGGGTTCTTACCTGCCGGAGGGGAAAGATGAAGGGCAGGAGATTGGTTTCCGGACGATCTTTATCGACGCCGACATGGTGCCGACCCTCGGACTTCGGCTGGTCGCCGGGCGCAACTTTTCCTCAGATGTTTCCACCGACACTACGGCGGCGCTTCTCGTCAATGAAGCCACTGTGCGGTCGCTGGGCTGGGACGACCCGCTGGGCAAGACGCTGACGACGGATGAGCAGCCGATGGAGGTCGTTGGTGTGCTCAAGGACTTTCACTACAGTTCGCTGCAAGAGGAAATTCAGCCCATCGTTTTCCGATTTAGCCCAGATGTATTGCAGAGCCTCGTCGTGCGCATCCGCGCCGAGCAGGTGGCGGAGACGCTGGCTTTTC
>DATGCC010000808.1:0-3706 GCA_035312345.1 Rhodothermales bacterium | reverse complement strand
CTTCGGCGTGGCAACGCGCTTCCAGTTCCGGCTCCACGCGGTGGACGAGGTTGTAGGCGGCATGATGATTCTACCGGCTACGCCCGAGGTGGTCGCTTCCGGTGTCGCCGAAGCCATGAATGCGCCCGACGAGCTATCGGGGATGTTCAACGTAACGATAGCGCCGCCCCTGCCGTTCATTCCGGCGGAGGCGCACGGCCGCCCGATCATCATGGCCCTCCTCGTCTACGCGGGGGATGCCGATGCCGCAGAACGGGTGCTCGCGCCGTTCCGTGCCCTGGCCACGCCCATCGTCGATCAGATCCGGCCGATGCGCTATCCGGAGCTCTACGAAGGTCCCGAACCGCCGCACCCGTCGGCGGTCGCCGTGCGTTCGTTCTTCATCGATACGCTCGACCGTACGGCTGCCGAGACGGTCATCGACCGCCTCCAGGCGTCAACGGCGCCGATGCGGGTGACTCAGTTTCGGGTGCTCGGCGGGGCTGTGGCGCGGGTGGCCCCCGAGGCGACGGCTTTTGTACACCGCCGACGCCGGATGCTGGTCGTCGTCGGGGCGGCGTACGAGCATGCCGAAGAGGCGGCAGAGCACGAGGCGTGGGTAGCCGGCCTAGCCTCGGCGCTGCGGCAGGGGGCACCCGGCGCGTATGTCGGCTTCCTCGGCGACAAGGGCGAAACTGGAGCCCACGAGGCTTACCCGAGTCCTACGTGGGAGCGGTTGCAGGCGATCAAGGCTCGCTACGACCCGGCCAACCTGTTTCGCCTCAACCAGAACATTCCGCCTGCGGATGGATGACGGCACCGGTGCCCTTCGCCACAGCGATTGCCTCGATCCATGGCAGTCACAGTTTATGGCTGATAACCAGGTCAAGCGGGTTATGCCACCATCCAGAATCGTAAACGCAGAATCATGAGCAAGGTATTCGTACAACATCGGACTTAGCCTTGACGGCTACATGGTGCCGGAAGGGATGACCATTGAGAATTGGGAGAAGCCTGAGTACAAGAACTGGGGTGCCAAGTGGGGTGAGCTGATGGCCTGAATCATTAATCAGCAGTACATCCGCGAGAACCTCAAGCTCGGACCAGGGGGAGAGACCGGTCCGGTCAATGACATGGTTCGTAACACCACGGAGCGCATCGGCGCCAACATCATGGGCAAGCGAATGTTCGAGCAAGGCGAGGTCTCATGGCCCGAGGAGGCTCCGTTTCACACTCCAGTATACGTTCTTACCCACGAGAAGCGGGAACCCTGGGTCCGCCCAGGAGGGACGATGTTCTACTTCGTCAACGACGGTCCGGAGCGGGCCCAGAAGTCTGCAGGCGGTCGCGATATTCGCATCGCGGGCGGCGCGGATGTGATCCAACAGTACCTGAACATGGATGTCATCGATGAGCTGGAAATGGCCCTGGTGCCCGTGCTGTTTGGCAGTGGAAGACGTCTATTCGAGAACCTACACGAGCCCGTGCCGCAGTTTCGAATCGACAAGGTGCTTGATACGCCGGCTGCCACACATGTGCGCTATGTGCGTACGTAAGAACGGCCTAAAAACCGCAGCGGACGCTCCGCTCCGCGGGCCCGCCGCTGAACCGGAGCGTTCAAGGTTCTGCTACCGGTTAATGTCACGCTCAACGAAACCAGATTTAAAAGTCACTCATGGTTGCGCTTTGTTGCTTGTTTGCTTTACCGTTGGGGTGCGGCTCCAGGGCGGTGCAAGACAAAAACCCCGATGCCATGAACGACGATGCCCTTCGCTATCTGGCCCTCGGCGATTCCTATACGATTGGCGAGCGGGTGCCGGAAGCAGGCCGCTGGCCGGTGCAACTGGTCAAGTTATTGCGCACCGAGGGCGTGAACATCGCCGACCCTGAAATCATTGCACGGACAGGCTGGACGACGGACGAACTGGCTGTCGGTATCGAGCGCGTCACGCCGCAGGGGCCCTATGACCTTGTCTCGCTGCTCATCGGCGTCAACAACCAGTACCGGGGCCGCAGCACCGACGAATACCGCCATGGATTTGCCAATTTGCTCGATCAAGCCATCGCCTTTGCGGGCGGGGAGGCAGACCGCGTCTTTGTCGTTTCCATTCCTGATTGGGGCGTCACGCCTTTTGCTGAGGGCCGCGACCGGGCGCAGATCGCCGACGAGATTGACGTTTTTAATACCATCAACCGCGCAGAAGCCAAGCAACGCGGCGTGGCTTATGTAGACATTACCCCTGGCTCTCGCAAAGCAACTTCCAAGCCGGAATTCGTTGCAGGCGATGGTTTGCATCCCTCAGCTAGCATGTACGCCACATGGGCACAGAAGGCGCTGCCCGTCGCGCTCGAAGCATTGAAAGCGAGCGAATAGATTTACAACCCGCTGTGTTTTTCCTCCTCCTCCAGCACGCGGTACGAGATGGCCTGTGCCAGCGCAGGCGAATTGCCCCAGGCGCGGTTGTTGGCGATGACGTTGAGCAGGTAGCCTTGCTCCTCAGCTTTGTAGGTCAGCGCTGTCACATCCAGCACCATGTCGCGGGCTTGCTGCGTCTCGGCGAGGGCGGTGACGGGGCCGGTAAAGGGATAGGCGAGCGCAAACGCTTCGGCATATTTCATGTTGAGCGGGTTCAGCAGACGGGCTACCGCCTCGCCATTGCCTGCCGTAAAACGCTCGCCGCAGAGCCGCCATTGCTTGCGGATGGGCGGGAGCCATGTCCAATGGCTGAACACATGCCCTAGGCCCCGGTCGGCGAGCCAGTCGAAATAGGGTGGCACCAGCAGATGCTCGGAGCGTAGTTCGAGGTGCGGTAGCACATCGTTCGGGATCGCGCTGAAAAAGCCATCCAGTTCGGCAATATTCTCTTCCGGCGATGGGCTTTCTGCAACACGCTGGTATTCCTGCTCGAACAGAAATCCTGCGATACGCTCGCCCAGCACTTCGACGGCGGGTTCGTGGAAGCGGATGCGGTAGGCATCAGCGTTGAGAAAGTCGGGATTGTTTTCGTAGCGGACCTTGCCACCGCTACTCCGGCGCAGTTTGCGGGCGAAGAACTGCTGCGGCACTTTGAGGAGAAACGCCGCACCCTCGGGTGCAAGGTCGGCGTATTTTTGGAGCGTGAACAGGTTGCCTTCTGGCTCGCCCTCGGCAGTGCGCAAGGGGCGGTAGAAGGTAAAGTCGATTTCCAGTACGCCAAAATGCGCGAAGTAATCCTGCACCGATTCGATGGGCAGCAGGCGCTCTTCAAATGTTTCTTTGCCGAGCCGTTTCTTGCGCGTCGTCACTTCACCGGCCCAGCGTTCTTCGGGATAGATCTGCCCGAGCCACCCGGCATAGCGGTCGCTGGCCGTACCAAACCGCAGATGTGGGTGCACCTCGTGGAATTGATATTGTGCTACCTGGTCTCGTTGTGCTGCAATAGTAAAGTCAGTCATGTCGGGTTAAGGACATTGATGATCGTGAAATGCAAATAGGTTTCTTTCTCACCCTGTTTCCCTTTCCTCAACAACCGATTCCATGAGGAGCGGGGCACTATGCCCGTCGCCGTTGGAAGGAGGTAGGTTGTTTTCTGCCTGCTGCTTCCTTCGGATTGTTTGCTGCATGTGGTGCATCGAAAGGAATGCGCCGAGGACAATGAAAATGTAGTAGCCCAACAGTCGCCACGTGAGCAGGGTAGGCGCGACGAGGGCCTGGGGTATCAGGGGGGGGCCCAGGAGGAGGGCATAG
>DATGCC010000807.1:0-6057 GCA_035312345.1 Rhodothermales bacterium | reverse complement strand
GAGCCGGGTTCGCCAACTCGTAGTGGATCGTGGTTGTCTCGGTGAAAGGGTTGGGATAGTTGCGCGTGTAGGCGTTTACGGTGGGCCGTTCTGGTTCAGGATGCTGGCTGAGGGTGGAGTCGGGTGTCGAGATAAAGGGATACACAGTCTGGACTACCTTCATATCGCTCCGTAGCTTGCGGATGGAGTCGAGATAGTCTGCCCCTCGCGACCAGACGATAGCCAGCACGATTTCCTCTTCCTCCCCTGGCTCCATGCGGAAGGGACCGGTGGATAACAGGAAGTAACCAGCATTGTGTACCGGAGAATGGTTGCCTCGCCCGTCGAAGTTTACCATGCTCCAATAGGCACCAGTGATGGGATCACCGGGATACATGAAAGGGGTGACCCCTGTACACGGAACCAAGCCCAGTGAGTAATGGCCAATACCACCGAAACACATCTGCGTGCCATCGTTCCAGCGGCCTCGAAGCTGGTTGTAGTAGTCTTTTGCCGTAAGAGCATGGCCGGTGACACTGTTGTCATGGGTATTATGCTGAGATCGGGTCATGCGCAGGCGCTCACCCGGCTCGTCTATTTCCCCGTCTCGATCATTGTCCTGTCCATCAGGAGACGCCAGCGGCCCCTGCATAAAGCTGAACCCCAGCGCGGGCGGGGCCGCACCATACCCGCCTTCTCCCTCGTCGAAGTTGTCGCCCTTGTAGGCATACACCATGCGAAGCGTCGTATCCGTCCCTGCATTGTCCGTTGGATCGCTGCCCAGATCGGCATCGAACCAGAAACCAAGCCAAGCCTCCTCCAACGGCGCTGTTCCTTTGTAGATAAGCTGATAGCGGTAGAAGGTGGTGTTGCCGAGGCTTCCAGGCAGGTTGAAAGCGAAAGCAGTGACCCTTACCTCCATCTGGATCGGCGCGCTGCGGGTGCTCTGGTGGATATTACCTACGTCGTTCATTACCCACCAAGCCATTTGGTCACCTACCAGCGCAGGGCGGTCTCCTGCTGACAGATCATAGTTGTCTGGATTGGCATCGCCGTCAAGCACCGGTGCGCCTAGCTGCCATGGCCACTCGGCCAGATTGGTCGCGGTCTCTCCGGTTTGGTTATAGCGCTCGATGTCAGCGCGGTAGATCGTGTAAATGCGGTCGTACGGTGTGCAGTCGTCAGGATTTGGCAATTCGCCCGCTTCGTTGAGAGGGCCAGGCCAGAGCTCCCCTCCGCTATATATGGTTGCAGCCATACGCACTTCGCCACCGACCATGCCGCCGACCCATAGATCATTGACGAAGATGGCGTTGGGTTCAATAGGTTTTCCCTTCGGGGCTTTGGGTACATTGTAGCCAGAGGCCTGCCCCCCATTCCAGAAGAGGTTACCATTGTTGTAAAGCTGGGCGCGGACATTGTTGACATCCAGATTGACGGTGGCACGCCCCTCCTTACAGGTGCCAGGGACTGGTTGGGCGTAGGTAAGAGCAGAGACGGTAAGATTGACAATGGCAATCAGTCCAGCTATCGTGAGGCGAGGCCTATGTGAAGTATTCAAAATCATTAAATGCTACCGCATATGCACCATTGTCTCCGAGGCGACCGCTGTGCCGATCTGCAAGCGGTAGACGTATACGCCCACTGGCAACGCCCGCCCGTCGAACGTGACATCGTAGAAGCCAGCCTCCTGCGCCTCGTCAACCAACGTGGCGACCTCGCGCCCGAGCACATCGTAGACCACAAGGCGGACAGGTGCCGGATCTGCCTGTTCGTAGTGAATGGTGGTACTCGAAGTGAACGGGTTGGGGTAGTTGCGCGTGTAGGCATTCGTGACAGGCAACTCGGGCTCAGGGCGTTGGCTGAGCGTGGAGTCCGGGGTGCTAATGAAGGGGAAGCCGCGCTGGACGGAGCGCATCGCTTTGCGGAGTTCGGAGATGGAGTCGAGGTGGTCAGTGCCGCGCGCCCAGACGATAGCCAGGACGAACTCTTGTTCGTCGCCGGGCTCCATCTGAAACGGGCCGCTCGAAAAGAGAAAGCGTCGATCAGAGGGAGGCTTGGCAGTTCCCGTGTTGTAAGCGTTGAACTCGCTCCAGTAGGATTTTGTCACCGGGTCGCCGGGGTAGATGAAACGGGCGACTCCGGTACAATCTGTCTGATTTGGAAAAGGGACGCCACTGGCACCAAAACACACGGGAGCGTCGCCAAAACGCTCCCATAGCCCTTGAAGCGCCTGATAGGAGCTTCGTCCTCTTTGGACAAAGGCTTTCATGTTTTCAGGGAATGTTCGGGTCATGCCGAGTTGTTCACCGGTCTCGTCAATATGCCCATCGTCGTCGTTATCTTCACCATCTGCTTCCATCTGCAATCCCTGGATGAAGCTTAATCCCAATGCAGGGGAGACCTCGCCGTATCCGTCTAATCCTGGATCAGGATCGCGGGCATTGTACGTGTAGATCATGCCCAGCGTCGTATCGGTGCCGATGTAATCATCCGACGCATTGCCGAGGTCTGGATCCACGTAGAAGCCAAGCCAGGCGTCTTCCAATGGCTCTGTGCCTCGATACTGCAATTGGTATCGATAGAACGTTGTGTTGCCCCAGAGTCCAGGCACATTGAAAGCGAAGGCCGTCACTTTCACTTCCAGCCCAATGGGCGGCGTATGGGATGCTTCATGGGTATTGCCGACGTCGTTCATCACCCACCAGGCCATCTGGTCGCCGATGAGCGCCGGGCGGTCGCCTGCCTCCAGGTCGTAGTTATCCGGGTTGCCGTCGCCATCGAGTACCGGCGCACCGAGTTGCCAGGGCCACCCGGCCAGATCCGCTGTCGCCTCGCCGGTCTGGTTATAATGAAGAATATCGTCGCGGTAGACAGAGTAGATGTGATCGTAGGCCGAGCAGTCGGCGGGCGGCGCGCCGTCTTCATCGAGCGGACCGGGCCAGAATTCCCAATTGCCATACAACGGGGCCACGAGGCGCAACTCATCGTTCACCTTACCGCCGATCCAGAAGCTTTGTACAAAGATAGCACTGGGAGAGAACGGTTCATCCTTTGGGGCTTTCGGGACATTGTAGACGTTGCCCTCTCCGTTCCAGAAGAGGTTGCCCGCATTGTAGAGGCGGGCGCGGACGTTGCCAACATCGAGGTCGGCTGTGGCTTCCCCTGTCTCGCAGGTGCCAGGAACGAGTTGGGCCTGCGCCACACAGGGAAAGACAAGACCGCAAAGGATAATCGATCTAGCTATAATGAGCGTAAGACGAGTCATTGGCTCCTTGCTCCAAGCACCTGCTAATGCATATGTATCATCGTTTCCGAAGTGACGGTTGTGCCCACCTGCAAGCGATACACGTACACACCCACGGGCAGATTCCGCCCGTCAAATTCGACATCGTAGAACCCGACCTCCTGCGCTTTATCGACCAGCGTGGCGACCTCGCGCCCGAGCACATCGTAGACGGCAAGACGCACAGGAGCCGGGTTCGCCAACTCGTAGTGGATCGTGGTTGTCTCGGTAAACGGGTTAGGGTAGTTGCGCGTGTAGGCGTTCGTGGCAGGCAGTTCCGGTTCAGGCCGTTGGCTGAGTGTAGAGTCCGGGGTATTGAGGGAGGGGAAGCCGCGCTGGACCGAGCGCATGGCGTTGCGGAGTTCGGAGACCGAGTCGAGGTGGTCGGTGCCGCGTGCCCAGACAATAGCCAGGACGAACTCTTGCTCATCGTCGGGTTCCATCTCAAACGGACCACTGGATATAATCAGTGTGCGGTCGTTTGCGACGTTAGGCATTCCTGCGTTGTCGATATTGAATTCGCTCCAGTAAGATTCTGTCACCGGATCACCGGAATAGAGGAAATGTGAGGTACCAGTACAAGGGACATCTTCCCTTAGATTGGGGTGCCCAATACCGCCAAAGCACATAGGAATGTACTCATTTTGCCAACTCCAGATGCCGCGGAGCGCTTCATAAGCGGGGCGGCCAGGGTGGAATAGATCGGGATTGGTTCCAAAGGAACGCGTCATGCCGAGTTGCTCGTCAGCCTCATCCGTGAGACCATCGCTATCATTGTCTTCACCGTCGGTTTCCATCTGCAATCCCTGCACGAAGCTGAAACCTAGCGCCGGAGGAATGCCATACCCGTCACTGCCTTCATCCAGGTCGTCGGCATTGTAGGTGTAAACCATGCCCAGCGTTGTGTCCGTTGCCATATAGTCATCACTGGCATTGCCCAGGTCGGTATCCGCGTAGAAGCCAAGCCAGGCCTCTTCCAAAGGCTCCGTGCCCCGATAGTGCAATCGGTAGCGGTAGAACGTCGTGTTGCCAAAATTTCCTGGCACATCGAACGCAAAGGCGGTCACTTGTACTTCCAGCCCGATGGGTGGCGTCTGGGATGCTTTATGGGTATTGCCGACGTCGTTCATCACCCACCAGGCTATCTGATCCCCGATCAGCGCCGGGCGGTCGCCTGCTTCCAGGTCGTAGTTGTCCGGGTTGCCGTCGCCGTCGAGCACGGGTGCACCTAGCTCCCAGGGCCACTCGGCCAGATCATCCGTTGCCTCGCCGGTCTGGTTGTAGTGGAGGATGTCGTCGCGGTAAATGGAGTAGATACGGTCGTAGGCCGAGCAGTCGGCGGGTGGCAAGCCGTCCTCATCGAGCGGACCGGGCCAGAATTCCCAGTCGCCGTAATGTGGTGTTACGAGGCGCAGTTCATCGTTGACCCGTCCACCAATCCAGAAGCTTGTTGAGAAGATGGCATTGGGGGTGATGGGCTGACCTGGGGAGGCTTTGGGTACATTGTAGACATTGCCTCCTCCGTTCCAGAAGAGGTTGCCTGCGTTGTAAAGGCGGGCGCGGACGTTGTTTACATCCAGGTCCGTTGTAGCCTTGCCCACTTCGCAGGTGCCTGTGGTCTGGGCAGCAGCAAGATGGGGAAGGGCAAGACTGAGAAGCGTAATCAAGCCGGCTATTTTGAGTGTGAATCGAGTCATAGGTAGAAAAGCTAGTTGCATAAATTGCTATCGTATGCGCACCATCGTTTCCGAAACGATGGCTGTGCCGACCTGCAACCGGTACACGTAGACGCCCACTGGCAGATTCCGTCCATCAAACTCTACATCGTAGAAACCTGCTTCCTGCGCGTCATCAACCAGCGTGGCGACCTCGCGCCCGAGCACATCGTAGACGGCAAGACGTACAGGAGCCGGGTCCGCCAACTCATAGTGGATCGTGGTGGTCTCGGTAAACGGATTCGGATAGTTGCGGGTGTAGGCGTTCGTGGCAGGCAGTTCTGGTTCAGGAAGCTGGCTGAGCGTGGAGTCGGGTGTGCTGAGGACAGGGAAGCCGCGCTGGATGGAGCGCATGGCTTTGCGGAGTTCGGAGACGGAGTCGAGGTGGTCGGTACCGCGTGCCCAGACGATGGCGAGGGTGAACTCTTGTTCGTCGCCGGGCTCCATGCGAAACGGGCCGCTGGACATGATGAACATGCGATCAGATGGTGCTGTAGTTGAACCTGCTTCGTCAATGTTGAGTTCGCTCCAGAAGGTTCTGGCTACTGGGTCGCCTGGGTATATAAAATGAGCAACACCCGCACAGGAATCATTATAACCAGGCATGCCATATCCACCGAAGCACATAGGGACATAGTCATCTCTGAGCGAGATATTGCGTAGCCAGAAGCCTCGGAGCGCTTCATACCGGGAGTGTGCTGTTGGAAAGCGCGAATCATTCGCTGCAATGGAGCGCGTTAGGCCAAGTCGCTCACCAGCCTCATCAATGAGCCCGTCATCATCGTTGTCTTCGCCGTCCGCTTCCATGCGTAATCCTTGCACGAAGCTGTAGCCCACGGCGGGTGGTGTTTCTCTGTATCCGTCGGTGCCCTCATCAAAATTGTCGGAATTGTAACCGTAGACCATGCCCAGCGTCGTATCAGTACCGACATAGTCGTCGCAACAATTGCCTACATCAATGTCTGCATAGAAGCCGAGCCAGGCAGCTTCCAGCGGCTCGGTGCCCCGATAGCGCAGCCGGTAACGGTAGAACGTCGTATTACCCCAAAGTCCGGGCACATCAAAAGCGAAAGCCGT
>DATGCC010000806.1:0-6290 GCA_035312345.1 Rhodothermales bacterium | reverse complement strand
TCAGCTTCACCTTTCGTGTCTCATTAGGGGCCATCGGGAAGATGCGCAGTTCGTACGAGCCGCCGCCACGCTTGTAGAGGATTGAGGGGTCCTGGTTGCGGTTGACGATGTCCTCGTAGATCTGAGAGGCGGTCCACACGTCCATGATGTCGGCGCGCAGGATCTCGTTGTTGAACCAGAGCCACGAATCGGTAAAGACCGCCGCCTCAGGCATTTCGAAGTAGAGTGCGGTCTCCAGTATCTCGTTCTGCGAAAAATTACCGTCGCGAGCGGAGAACGTCAGGTACAATTCGTACTCCATATAGACCCCGTGGGGCCGCACCGTCACGGTGGCTTCTTCGATGGTGCCCTGTGTGCGGTTCCAGGGTTGCTGTGGGTTCAGCACTTCCAGGTATTGCGCCTGCGCAGTGCCAGCGGCGGTGCTGAGCAAGAAAAGAAATAGAAGCGTGGTACGTAGTAACGGTCGGTACATAAGGAGGTCTCCGCATGAGTGGGTATAATGAACAGATGAGGTGCTCCCTGCCATCGTATCCATGGTACCCGAAAAGAGACCTACCTACCCAAGCCGTTGGGGGAAGAGATGAAAGGGCGTGAAAACCCTCTTAGCGTGGCGGTGCTCTTCAATGCATGTTTGCAAAAACTATGAGCGCATTGGGGTTATATTCTATTCGTAAAAAAACGCTTCTTATCTCCTTTGGTGACATCTAAAAAAACATTGAGAATTGCTCTTGTCGTTTCTTCTGACCAATCCAGAATAGGCTTCGTGTTAAAATAAATAGTCCAGTCAGAGTCAACGAGTTCACGCTTGGATCTCTCATAAGCTGCCTTGAGTCGCAGAGGCCAATCAAAAAGGTTGGCATCCCAATCTGGCCTAAAGTGAATAAAATCGTTTCTTAGCTGAACCAGCGCAATGAAATTGCCAACAACATTTTCGCTGAGATTCTGTGCTCCGTTTGCAAATAGTTTGAAGGCCGGTTTTATTTTTCTTTGGAGATTTTCTTCTTTAAGTCGAGAAATCTCGGACTGAAGATCTTCGTCATCAGTGTATGCTTCTTGGATAGCAAGTTGCTCGTTAATCAACGCTTCAACAGTTGAGCAGTATATGATGATAGCAGGAATTGCCAACCTCGAATAGAAGTTTTCTTGTAGATCTTCAGAGGCTACACGTCGAAATTCCTCAGCCATATCCCAGTAAACCATCGACATGGTACCGAATTTGAACAAATGCTCATCTTTCTCCCTAAAGTAGCTTGGTCTAAAACGCTTCGCCATAATCGTAGTAGGTATAGGGAATTGTTAGTAACACTCAATTGTATAAAAGCTCTGATTTTCAGCATGCTATGGTAAATTTCATAGCCTGAAACATGGGTACCACGATAGCTCAATTGGTGCAAAGCGCAGGAAGCAATACTTCCAGAAGAAACGGCTACAAGCTCAACGTCAGCGTCACGTCAGGATCAGAGGCGGAGCGGTCGGCGATCTGGAGGTGGGGGGCTACGTCTTTGACGCCGGGGACCTGGCGGACGAGCGAGACGATGAGGTCGCGGTCGAGTTCGTGGCGGATGGTGCCGTAGAGGGTCACTTTGCCGTCGCGCACGTAGAAGTGGATGCCGTGCAACTCGGGAGTGCCATGTCGCGCTCGAAGATCTGGATCAGGCGAAGGACCAGGGCACGATCCTTCAGGGTATTGCGGCCGTCGCGGGCGGGGAGGGTTTGCCCACGCTGGGTCAGTTTTCTAAGAGAAGTTCGGATCATGAAGGGCAAGGGGGGATTTGTGCCATAGAGGCACACACGGCTCCCGGTTGGTTCGTATGTCGTGCTGCGCCTGGATGGCCGTACTGCCCGTTTCTGGTGGGGTGGCAGTACCACTAATCAGACGTGACGCAAAGAACGTTCCTGGCTCAGTTAAGGTCTTGCTCGAAGTGAATCGTCACAAGACTTTTGCTGAAGGGGAGAAAATGTAACTGAGTTGGGACTAAGTTGCAACGACAATATCGACTTTTCAGCGCAAATCTTTAAGTTTTTAAGGCTGGGCAAGTTTTCTTAGTGCAACCGATGCTACAACCCGAAGCCGCGATCCCGTTCTGACTTTGGCTGTTGAATCCGAAGAAAGTCGCGCAGCTTGCCACTCTTGACGTGCAGATCGAAGCCCCACGACTGAAACTGCCCGAAGGGGATCCACCGGAACGCCATTTCCCAGCACTCGAAGTCGCGGAAAAGGTTGAGCGAGGTTGTCACGATTTCCTTGCGCTCGAAGTCGTAGCCGCTTTGTCCACTCACACGCCAGTTGGGCGTCAGGCTAAAGTCAAAACGGGTGTTGACCGTCATGGTGCGGGTGAGGGTGTCGAACGGGCGCGAGAGGCTGTAGGTAAAATTGACGTTGAGCGACCACGGAATGGCGAAGTCGGTGATTTGCCGGTTCGTCGGATCGTAGCGATCTCCATACGGATCGGTGATGCCCAGCGACGAGCCAGTTGGGTCGAAGGTGGTGGGCGTGGTAGGCGTCGCGCTGAACGAGGATGGGCGACTGGCTCCCTGTTGCCCGCCACGTAAGGCGAAGTCGCCGGAGAGGCGCAGTTGGGTATACCGGAGAAATCGGAAATCCTGCGCCGAGAACAGAAAGCGATTGAGTTGCCGCCGCGTCTCGGGGTTGAAGTCGTAGGGCGAGAAGGTCGATGAAAAGTTCAGGTTGAGTTTGCTGAGGATGGTAGTGCGAGCCGAGAGCGAGATGGGCGAGAGTTTAAGCGAGTCGGCAGCGAAATTGTAACTCGATCGCAGATCCACGTTGAATAGTTTCACCGTGCGGCTCTGTTGCTCGCCCGTCGAGTCGGTCTCGACGCGCTTTGTCTCGAAAATATTGCTGAGGGAGAAGGAGACGGTTTGTTGTTCCGAACGCACACTGCTGACAATCGGATAGCGTTGCACTTCTCCGGTTGTCGTATCCACCACGGCTTCCCCATTTTCGTCACGCAGCACCCGCGTGTAGCCCCACGACTCCGACCTGAAATCTGGATTGTAGGTAAAACTGGCGGTGGGGCGAACCGTGTGCCGCACACCCTGGTACGGGCCAATGCCGACAGGGAAAATACCGTAGAACGTCGTGTTGGCAGAGACGCCCGTTGAGAATTGTCGCAACGCAAAGAACCCCGCCTCGGCCTCCGTGATGCGGCGGCCCGTCGAATCGGCGTGCTGGCGGTCCGTTTCTATAAACCAGTCCTCGTTGTAGCTGGCATTGGGCGAGACGTTGAGGCGGAAAGGAATGTTTAGCAGCGGCAGCCGATTGATGTTGAACGGGGCTGAGATCGGCACGCTGTGGGTGGCCGTGGCGGTGAACGGTGTTTCGTCGCCTGTAGCCAACTGATATTTACTGGGATCGATTAGCGCCTCGTACCACGCGATGTCGCTCGCGCCACGGGCGATCAGTGTGTCCTCGGGTAACGGGTCAAAAGAGTAGCGGTTGCTCATCCGGCCTGAATAGCTGACGGTGAGGCGTTCGTACCAGCGCTCGTCGCTGCCGGGCAGTCGCTGCTCGCGTTTGAACGGCGTACGCGAACTCTGCGAAAAGGACAATTCTGGCAACGTCAAATCCACATCCCCCGTAGCGAGAAGTTGATTCTGGCGCAGGTTCAGCGAGAGCGATCGACCGCCGTTGGGCCAGCGCTTATTGTACTGCACACTGGATGACACGGTCTGGGTCACATTGTCATTGTAGTTCTCGGAGACCCTGCGCAGATAGCTCTCGTTGGAAACGAGATTGACGTTGCCCGTAATGCGTGAGGTCGGGTTGAGCGTCTGGTTGTGGCTCCATCGTAGGCTGGTGTTGGTGCGAATCTGCACGTCGGGATCATCACGTTCACCACTTCGCTCGCGCTGGTAGTCGAGAGTGAGTTGCCCACTGTAAAAGTCGCGGCGGTTATAGCGGAAGGTAGGTGTGAGCTGGTAGCTGCCTTTCGTCCACAGCCCGGCGCGCACCTGGAGGTCAAGGTAGTCGTTAATAGCCCAGTAGTAGCCCCAGTTGCGCAGGTAGAAGCCGCGCTGATCCTCGCCGTATTCGGGTGGCAGGATGCCACTCCGACGTCCTTCCTGCGCAGGCAAGAAACCGAAGGGCAGCCAGAAGGGCGTAGGGATGTCGTAGATGTAAAGCTGGATCGGCCCGGTGTAAATCCATTGCTGGTTTACGACCTTCATTCTCCGCGAACGCAACGAATACGACGGAGTCTCGGTCGGCAGGCAGTCGCAGGTGGTGTAGGAGCCGTCGAGCACATACAGCGTGCTGTCTTCGGTCATCTTTGCCACATCGGCCTGGATGAAGCCGTCGTCCAGGGCGGTGCGAGCGCCGACCACACGCCCGCGCTCCGTGCTCAGGTTGTACGCAAAGTTATGTCCGGTGAAGGCCTCTTCTTGTTGCTGAAAGCGCGGGATGCCGACGGTAGCAGTATCGGAGGGCGGCCCTGTAGCACGAAGTTCATCCTCGTCGAAAAGAATGTCGATCCGATACGCCTCCAGCTTGACATCGCCGTAGGTTACGTTGGCATTGCCGAGCAGCCAGCCCTGGTCGCCGCCTTCCTCATTGAAAAGGATGATGAGCGAGTCGCTGGCGGAGAACGCTACCGGCTTGTCCACTCCGTCTGATGACGCGGGTTGACGGACAACGGGCGGGCGGCGCTGCGTGGTGTCGGGAAGGGCCAGTGAATCGGGAAGGATGCGAGCAGCAGATGTATCCGGCTGTGGCGTAGGCAACGGCGGCTGGCGATCCTGCGCTGCCACTTGCGTCGCCGACAGCAACAACACACAATGGAAAAGAGAGATAAATAGGAGGAATCGAAATATTCCCAGGAACGGGATGTGCTTTATGCTCCCATTCCCCCTTTTTCCCTTTCCCCCTTTCCCAAACATGCGCGTCCAGATGCTCAAAACGTAAGAGGCCGTTTCAAGCATACAAGCCTTCTGTAAGCGGGTTTCCCGCGGGCTTACTCTTCGATCCGGTAGACCGTTTCGCCGGGCCGACGCATGCCGTATTGTTCGCGGGCGATTTTCTCGATGACCTCGTCGGAGAGGGGCTGAGCGAGGCGGGCTTCGAGGACGTTGATCTCTTGCTGGAGTCGGGTATTTTCTTCCAGAAGCTGCTGGGATTCATGGTGCCACGCAATGCGCTTGGCGAGGCTATGGCTATCGAAGAAGGCAAACCAGAGTGCCGCCACTAGCATGGCGAGCCCAATGAGCGGGCGGCGTAGGCGGCGTTTCGGCGGGTCGGCTTTGGGGGATGCGGCCATAGTAAAGGAGAATGTTGAATGTCGAACGAGGAATGTCGAATGAAGAAGCCATTGTCTTGCACTTCACCATTCATCAATCCATGTTCAACATTCGCTATTCAGATTATTTGAAGCGAAAGGCCTTCAAGCCCGGATAAAGCGCTGTCACGTCGAGTTGTTCCTCGATACGAAGCAGGCGGTTGTATTTGGCGATGCGGTCGCTGCGGCTGGCCGAGCCGGTTTTGATCTGGCCCGCATTGGTTGCCACAGCGAGGTCGGCGATGGTGGTGTCTTCGGTCTCACCAGAGCGGTGACTGATGACGGCGGTAAACTTGTGCTTATGCGCCAGTTCGATGGCCTCCAGCGTCTCGGTCAACGTACCGATCTGGTTGAGCTTGATGAGGATCGAGTTGCCGCTTTGCTCGTCGATGCCACGCTGCAACCGCTCGGTGTTGGTCACAAAAAGGTCATCACCCACGAGTTGCACCCGGTTGCCGACGGCCTCGTTCAGCATCTGCCAGCCCTCCCAGTCATCCTCATCCATGCCATCTTCGATGGAGATGATGGGATACTGCTCGACCCACTTTTGCCAGAATGCCACCATGTCTTCAGACGAACGCCGCGTGTCGGGGTCACTTTTCCAGAAGACATACGCACCATCCTGGTACATCTCGCTAGAGGCCGGGTCGAGCGCGATGTAGATGTCTTCCCCGGCGCGGTAGCCCGCTTTCTCAATGGCTTCGAGGATGACTTCGATGGCTTCGTCGTTGGAGCGCAGGTTGGGGGCAAAGCCGCCTTCGTCGCCTACGGCGGTGTTATAGCCTTTGCTCTTGAGCACGCTTTTCAAGTGGTGGAACACCTCGACGCCCATCTGCAAGCCCTGCGAGAAGGTCTCTGCCCCAGCAGGCATCACCATAAACTCCTGCATGTCGACGCTATTGTCGGCGTGGTGCCCGCCATTGATGATGTTCATCATAGGGACGGGCAGGGTGCGGGCATTGGCTCCGCCGAGGTAGCGGTAGAGCGGTTGCCCCAGCG